>NZ_JBSVXS010000229.1:0-3419 GCF_054070155.1 Pseudomonas sp. SDT291_1_S447 | reverse complement strand
TCAGATATAGATTTTTTAGCTGACACTCCGCTATCGCGAGCAGGCTCACTCCTACAAGGGTTTTGCGGTGTTGCTTACGGTTTTACCAGTCGCGCATCCAGGCTGTTCTGCGCCAGGCGCTTGGCCTGATCCTGGGTCATGCCCAAGTGCTCGTACAGCGCATGGAAGTTCTCGGTCACATAACCACCGAAGTACGCCGGGTCATCGGAGTTCACCGTGACCTTCACGCCACGCTCGAGCATGTCGAGAATGTTGTGCTGCGACATGTGATCGAACACGCAAAGCTTGGTGTTCGACAGCGGGCACACGGTCAGCGGGATCTGTTCGTCGATGATCCGCTGCATCAAACGCTCGTCTTCGATAGCGCGTACGCCATGGTCGATGCGCTGGATTTTCAGCAGGTCGATGGCTTCCCAGATGTACTCCGGCGGGCCTTCTTCGCCGGCGTGGGCAACGGTCAGGAAGCCTTCGTGGCGGGCACGGTCGAATACGCGCTGGAACTTGCTCGGCGGGTGACCCAGCTCGGAGCTGTCCAGACCGACAGCGACAAACGCGTCACGGAACGGCAGCGCCTGATCGAGGGTTTTCTCGGCTTCTTCTTCGCTCAAGTGGCGCAGGAAGCTGAGGATCAAACCGCTGGTGATACCCAGTTGCTGCTCGCCATCCTTCAATGCCGCTGCGATGCCGTTCAGCACCACTTCGAAGGGGATACCCCGGTCGGTGTGGGTCTGCGGGTCGAAGAACGGTTCGGTGTGAATCACGTTCTGTGCTTTGCAGCGCAGCAGGTAGGCCCAGGTCAGGTCATAGAAATCCTGCGAGGTGCGCAGCACGTCAGCGCCCTGGTAATACAGGTCAAGGAATTCCTGCAGGTTGTTGAAGGCGTATGCCTTGCGCAGGGTTTCCACATCGTTCCACGGCAGGGCGATCTTGTTGCGTTCGGCCAGGGCGAACAGCAGCTCAGGCTCCAGCGAGCCCTCCAGGTGCAGGTGCAGTTCAGCCTTGGGCAAGGCGTTGAGCCAGTCGTACATATTCTTTTCTCATCAGGTGCAATGACGGCATTCTACAGATGCTCGCCGAAACAATTGGCAAAACCTGACCAAGCGATCCATCAAACAGCTTCCTGCTCACGGCGATAGGCGTAGGTATCGGCGAAGCGCGAGAGCAGGAATTCGGCGCAGGTGGTGGTCGGATATTTCGCCGGATGCTGTGCGTCCTGACAACCCGGCAGGCATTCGATGCGCGTGTCCGGGTGTGGCTCGGCGAAGAACGGCATCGAGTAGCGATCCACGCCGAGCGGGCTGATCACCCGGTGCGGGGTCGAGCGATAACGGTCGTTGCTCCAGCGCGCCATCATGTCGCCGAGGTTGACCACGAAAGTGCCGTCAATCGGTGGTGCGTCAATCCATTCGCCTTTGACGTTTTTCACTTGCAGGCCGCCGGCGCTGTCCTGATAGAGCAGGGTAATGCAGCCGTAATCGGTATGCGCGCCGGCGCCTTGCTGCTCGGCGGAGCTGGCGGTGTGGCGGGGCGGATAATGGATCATGCGCAGGACGCTGACCGGATCAACGAAGCGGCTGTCGAAGAAGTCGCGTTCGATGTCGAGGGCGATAGTCATCGCACGCAGCAGGGTTTGCGCGAGGGCCTGCATGTCGAGGTAGTGCTGCTCCATCAACTCAGCCCATCCGGTTTGCACCGGATGACGGTTCGGCCCGCGCAACGGTTTTTCTGCGAGCACGTCCGGATGTTCGGCCGGCAGGTGCAGGCCCATGTCGAAGGTTTCTTTCAGATCGCTGGGTTTGCTCGGGTCGAGTTGCTCGGTGGCGATGGCGCCGTAGCCACGATGGTGGCGGGTCTGGGTGATGTCGATCTTGAGTTTTTCCTCTGCGGGCAGAGCAAAAAAACGTTGAGTCTGATCAAGCACGGCGTCGATGCGCTGCGCTGAAATCGGGTGGCCCTTGATGTAGAAAAAGCCCCATTCGCGGCAGGCGTGGTCGATTTGTTCGGCCACCGCAGGCCAGGCGTTTTCGTCGTCGCTATAGAGCGGGCTGATATCAATGATCGGAAGCTGATCCATACACAATCCTTGAGAGCGCTGAAGATCAAATGTAGGAGTGAGCCTGCTCGCGAAAGCGGTATATCAGGCAACACTTTTGTTGAATGACCCACCGCTATCGCGAGCAGGCTCACTCCTACAAGGGATGGTGGTATGACTGGGATTACTTCGGCATCTCAGCCTTCATGCCTTCAACGTAATAGTTCATCGACGCCAGTTCCGCCGTGGTCGCACTCACGCCCGCCGGGATTTTTTCGACGCCGGCCTGATCCTTGATCGGCCCGGTGAACGGTTGCAGCGCGCCACTCTTGATGTCGGCAATGATCTGCTCGGCCTCGGCTTTCACCGGCGCCGGCACCAGATCGCTGATTGGCAGTTCAACCGTGCCTTCCTTCAGCCCGCCCCAGTAATCCTGGGGTTTCCACGAGTGGTCGATCACGCTCTGCGTCGCCTGAATATAGTGCGGCGCCCAGTCGTTGACGATCGAGGTCAGCACCGCTTTCGGCCCGAAGTGCGCCATGTCCGAGGCGTAACCCACCGCGTATACGCCGCGACGTTCGGCAGCTTGAATCGGCGCCGGGCTGTCGGTGTGCTGGAACACCACATCGACGCCCTGATCGATCAGCGCGTTGGCGGCATCGGCTTCCTTGCCCGGATCGAACCAGGAGTTGACCCACACCACTTTGATCTCGGTGCCGGGGTTGTATTTGTTCAAGGCCAGTTGGATTGAGTTGATATCGCGGATCACCTCGGGGATCGGGAACGAAGCGACGTAACCGATCTTTTTGGTCTTGGTCATCTTCGCCGCGAGGAAGCCACCGACATAACGCCCCTCGTAAGTGCGCGCCAGATAGGTGCCGAGGTTCTTGTCCTGTTTGTAGCCGGTGGCGTGTTCGAAGGTCACCTTGGGAAACTGCTTGGCGACTTTGACAGTGGGGTTCATGTAGCCGAAAGAGGTGGTGAAGATCAGGTCGTACTTGTCCTTGGCCATGTTGCGGATGACCCGCTCGGCGTCGGCGCCTTCGGCGACGTTCTCGACGTAGTTGGTGGTGATCTGGTTGCCGAATTTCTCGGCGAGGGCCTTGCGCCCCTGCTCATGCTGATACGTCCAGCCGTGGTCACCGATCGGGCCGATGTAAACGAAACCGACCTTCAGCGGATCGGCAGCGCTGGCGCTCAGGCTGATCCCCAGACCGAGGGCGGCGCACAGCAGTTTGTGCAGCGGACGTATTTGCATGAATTGGAGCTCCATTTTGTTGTGTGTGGTCAGGGCCAATGCAAATTGCTGACCAACAGGACAACAAACAATCCGAAACCGCGCTGTGACCTTCGCGAGCAAGCTCGCTCCCACAGGGGATCGCATTTC
>NZ_JBSVXS010000228.1:0-3428 GCF_054070155.1 Pseudomonas sp. SDT291_1_S447 | reverse complement strand
AGATATCACCTGGTTGACTGATAGACCGCTATCGCGAGCAGGCTCACTCCTACAGGGGATTGTGTTGAGTCAGGGAGTTGGCGGGCGCAACACCAGCGCAAACAACTCACCATGCCCGGTGACATTGAGCTTGTGATACAGATTGCGCCGATGCACCTTGACCGTCTCCGGCGAAATACGCATCTGCTGGGCCATCGCCTTGCTGGAGAAACCCTGCAAAATCAGCCGCGCCGTGTCGACCTCGCGCACCGTCAGCCGCGCATCGAAACGGTCAAGCAACGTCGCCAGATCACCGACCACCGCTTCCGCCACCACGCCCTGCGGCGGCAGCAACTGCACATGCCGACGCATCGCCGCCAACACCCAGTCACGCACGCACAGCAACCTGCCCTGCTCGGCCATGTCGAACGGCGTCGAACGGCCCAATGACAAACCGAGCACGCCGCCCTCGACGTTGATCATGAACTGCAACTCGTCCTCGCCCACCACTGAACGAAAATAGCTCTGGTAGTACTCGCTGTTCAGAAACTGGTCCGGCGCCACCGAGGCCAGGCTGTGCAAGCCGTCGGCAATGCCGGTCGATGCGCTTTGATAGAACGGATCGAGCAGGTACATGCCGGCGCTGTAACCGGCCAGTTCTTCCTGCTCGTCGGGGCGGCCCTTGCTGTCGAAGTCGATCAGCAACTGCGGCGCCTGCCCGGCTTGCATCAGCGCCACCAGCGCATTGTCCAGCGGCACCAGCAACCGTAACGTGTCCACCAGCGCGCGCCAGAAACCGTCCTGACCGACACCGGCAAATACCCGCGCCAGGCTTTGATGCACTGGCAGTTCCTGCAGCAACGCGTCCACGCACTACCCCTTTTGAGTAACCCATGATGGGAATGGGTCAGGCGTGACCGGCCCGATAGGCTGAGCACTCCTGTTCATCACCGGCCTGCACAGGCCAGGAGTGCCGCATCATGCGTCGTCACCGTGGCTGTATCAACCTCAGCATAAAACTGGGCCTGCTGGCCGGTCTCAGCGCCAGCTCAATTGCCATGGCCGCCGACGCACCGAGCGTGCACGTCTACAACTGGTACGACTACATCGGCCCGAACACCCTGCACGATTTCCAGCGCGACAGCGGTATCCAGCCGGTCTACGACACCTTCGACAGCGCCGAAGTCCTTGAAGGCAAACTGATGACCAGCCGCAGCGGCTACGACGTGGTGGTGGCGAGCAACTTCAGCCTGCCGACGCTGATCAAGGCCGGCGCCCTCGCCCCGCTGCCGCGCGATCTATTGCCGGGCTGGAAGAACCTCGATGCCAACCTGCTGGCGAAACTGGCCAACAACGATCCCGGCAATCAATACGCCGTGCCGTACCTGTGGGGCACCAACGGCATCGGTTACAACGTCGACAAGGTGCGCGCGGCTCTCGGAGAAAAGGCGCCGGTGGATTCGTGGGATCTGGTGTTCAACGCAGACAACCTCGCCAAACTCGGCCAGTGCGGTGTGGCGATGCTCGATTCGCCGTCGGAGATGTTGCCGGTCGCCCTGCACTATCTCGGCCTGCCACCGAACAGCACCGACCCAGAAGACTATAAAAAAGCCGAGGCGCTGCTGCTGAAACTGCGCCCGCACATCGCTTACTTCAACTCGTCGAAATTCATCAGCGACCTGTCCAACGGCAACATTTGCGTGGCGGTCGGTTGGTCGGGCGCGATGCTGGAGGCCAAGACCAATGCCGAGCAGGCCAACAACGGCGTGAAGATCGCCTACAGCCTGCCCAAGGAAGGCGCACCGGTGTGGTTCGACACGCTGGTGCTGCTCAAGGACGCGCCGAATCGTCCTCAGGGTCTGGCGTTTATCGACTATCTGCTGCGCCCGGAAGTGATCGCGCCGGTCAGTGATCATCTGTCGTATCCCAATGGCAATCGCGCGGCAACAGCGCTGGTGGCCGCCGCCACGCGGGACAATCCGGCGGTGTATCCCTCCGCCGCAGCGATGGCCACGCTGTACACCCTTGAGCCTTTGCCGAAAGCCACCGAACGCGTGCGCACGCGGGTGTGGAGCAAGGTCAAGAACGGCCAATAAAGCTTTTTGAACATTCCACAAAACCCTGTGGGAGCGAGCTTGCTCGCGAATGCGGTGGCTCAGTCGACATCAATGTTGAATGTCGGACTGCCTTCGCGAGCAAGCTCGCTCCCACAGGGGTCGGCGAATAGCCCAGCATTTTTTAGAGAGACAGAAATCAATGAAACCTCGTGCCCGTGACCTCAACATCCGCATCGGCCAACTACATCCTGGTCCGCTCAACGCCATCACCGATGTCCCCGGCGTGCGCGTCGGCCACAGCAATGTGCGCGGACGCAGCAATGCCGGGCGGGACATCTGCACCGGCGTCACGCTGATAGAGCCGCGCCCCGGCTCGACCAATCAACAACCGTGTTTTGCCGGCGTGCATGTGCTCAACGGCAACGGTGACGCCACCGGACTTGAGTGGATTCGCGAGGCGGGTCTGCTGACCAGCCCGATTGCCTTCACCAACACCCACAGCCTCGGTGTGGTGCGCGATGCATTGATTGCGCTGGATCGCCAGCAGCAACCGGACGACGGGCGTCTCTACTGGAACATGCCGGTAGTGCTGGAAACCTTTGACGGCTTGCTCAATGACATCAACGGTTTCCACGTCCAGCCTGAACACGTCGCCGAAGCGCTGGCTGCAGCCGTCGACGGTCCAGTGACGGAAGGCGCCGTCGGCGGCGGCAGCGGCATGATCTGCCATGAATTCAAAGGTGGCATTGGCACTTCGTCGCGGCGCTTGAACGCTGCCCAGGGCGGCTGGACTGTGGGCGCGATCGTGCAGGCCAACCACGGCATTCGCAACGAGTTGCGGGTCGATGGCTACCCGGTCGGGCGCTACATGGAACAGAAAGATTCGCCGTTCCTGCGCGCCTCATTGCCGCATCCGGGTATGGGTTCGATCGTTGTGTGTCTGGCCACCGATGCGCCGCTGTTGCCGCATCAGTGCACACGTCTGGCGCAGCGCGCGAGCCTCGGCCTGGCGCGCACCGGCGGTGGCAACGAGGATCATAGCGGCGACATTTTCATCGCGTTTGCCACGGGTAACGATCACGTACCGCCCGCTGCCTACGAAGGCAAAGGCGCGCCGACCTGTGACGGTTTGCGCATGGTCAACAATGACCATATCAGCGAGCTGTTTCTCGCCGCGACCGAGGCGGTTGAAGAAGCGATCATCAATGCATTGCTGGCCAGTGACAGCATCGAATGTAATGGGCATTCCGTACCGGGACTGGATGCGCAAACCCTGCTCGCAGCCCTCGAAAAATCAGGCTGGCCTGGCGCCCGCTGACCCCGCAAAAACACTGTAGGAGCTGCCGAAGGCTGCGATCTTTTGATTTTGCTTTTAAAAGACAAGATCAAAAG
>NZ_JBSVXS010000227.1:0-3580 GCF_054070155.1 Pseudomonas sp. SDT291_1_S447 | reverse complement strand
AGAATATCGTCGCCCGCACCGCCTTGAAGGGTGTTGGCATCGGCATTGCCGAGCAGTGTGTTGTTCTGGTCATTACCGATGACGGTGAACTGGCCCGCACCATTGAGGGTGACGTTCTCGAAATTTTGCAGGGGGTTGCTGCTAAGGTCGATGGTGCCGGTTCTGAAGGTCGCCGCGTAGCCGATATAAAGGGTGTCGACACCTTCGTTAGCCTTTTCCTGCACCAGCGCCAGTTCGCCCGACTGGTCAAGGACATAGGCATCGTTGCCTTTGCCGCCGATCATGGTGTCCAGGCCACCCAGACCATTGAGTTCGTTGTTGCCATCGTTGCCGATCAACACGTTGTTGAGGGCGTTGCCGTTACCGGCGATGTTGCCGGTGCCGATAAGAGTGAGATTTTCCAGGTTGGCGCCGAGGGCCCAGTTGACCGAGGACTGAACGGTGTCGATCTCAAAGAGAAAGTTGCTGGATTCAACAATGACATCGCCGTAGTTATCGACCAGGTAAGTGTCGTTTCCGGCGCCACCGATCAGGGTGTCGGCACCTGTGCCGCCGTCGAGAATATTATTCCCGGCGTTGCCGGTAATCACGTTATTGTGATCGTTGCCGATGCCGTTAATGTTGTCGTAGTTCAGTAAGTTGAGGTTCTCGATATTTGCGCCCAGGGTGAAACTGACACTGGCATTCACCGTGTCGATTTCTGTCAGGGATGTGCCTCGCTCGATAACGACATCATTGATGTTGTCTACATAGTAGGTGTCATTGCCGGCACCACCGTCCATGGTGTCTGCGCCTGCTCCACCATCCAGCGAGTTGTTCAGGTCGTTACCGATCAGGGTGTCGTTGAATGCAGAGCCAATGGCCGTTTCGATTTTAGTGCCGTAAGCAATTGTCAGGCCCTCATTGAACGCGGTCAGCGTATCGAGATTCAGGAACGCCTGGCCTATCTGGCTGAATTGGCCTTCGTTGAGGTTGATGCGTACCGCAGCGAGCTGATTGCTGGCGTCGATTACATCATAACCACCCGTGTCCCAGATCGTCTCGAATACGGATTGGTCCGATGCCCATTGGTAAACATTGTTCCCCGATTGCCACAGGGTGTTGGCGCCATACATGTTCTGGATGGTCATGATATCCAGAAGCATTGGTGTCGTCGGCTGATAGGAATATGAGTCGTTATAGCTCATGACCGTATAGCGGACGTCGTCCATTGCCGGGGCAAGAATGGTCCCGTTGCCCGGGCTGGCTTCAAAGGGGTGCTTGAGACCGATGGCATGACCAATCTCATGCACGAAGGTCAGGAAATCGTAGGAGCCTTTGACAGGCATCGGGTTATCCGTTGCCGGGCCGATCCAGACGTCTCCTCCCTTGGGCGTATCATCCGGCAGGTAGGCCCAGGCAGCGATCTTGGGGTCCATCAGCGAGAAACCACCAAAGCGCAGATCACCGACACCCAAGACGTTATCTCTGGTCATCGTGAAAGTGATGTTGGCAACCGCACTCCAGGTAGCCAGCGCGTCGGCTACACCAATCTGCTGACCGTAGGTCAGTGAGTAAACAGCATTGTATTCATTGGTGGAGCTGTATGCGGTGGCGAAATAGGAGCTGTTGGGCTTGATGAAACTGTAAGTCAGGTCCGTCACTGCCCCGGGCACGTTTGGCTGTGTGCTTTGCCATTGATAACCGGAAATCAGGCTGTCGAGCTGGATGCTGCCAGTAGAGTTCGAGGTTCTGCTTACGGTGAAACCAGTTGGACGGGGCATGCGGATTTTTCCAGAGTAGGCTGCGGCCCTTCCTGAATGTGGCCGCTACAGATGTCAATTTTGCACGAGAAAATGGCGGTTGACATTATATTGCCACTATATTTTTTTAATGACGTCAAATAAGCGGCTGGGCCTTCTGTATCGGTGGTGACGTAGAATTCTTGATAAAAACGCACGACCGTTCGTCCAGACTCCAGGGATTTTTCAATGACCGTTCAAAGCATCTCGCTGATTCGCGAAACATTCCCCGTCGGCCCGCTTCAGTGCAACTGCACGATCATCGGCGACCCTGTAACGAAGAAGGCCATCGTCGTCGACCCGGGCGGCAACCCCGACCTGATCATGGCGCGTCTCGATGCGCATGGCCTGAAAGTCGTCAGCATCATTCACACCCATGCGCATCTCGATCACTTTCTCGCGTCCGGGCAGATGAAGGAAAAAACCGGGGCGACCCTGCATTTACACAAGGAAGACCAGTTCCTCTGGGATAACCTCGAAATGCAATGCCAGATGTTCGGTGTGCCATATGTTCCGGTGCCATCGCCGGATCGCTGGCTGAGCGACGATGAGGAACTCGCCTGCGGCTGCGGCGTTGCCCTGCATACGCCGGGACATACCCCCGGTTCCATGAGCTTTTGGTTTTCCGAGGCTAAGCTGTTGATAGCCGGCGACACGTTGTTTCGTCGCGGCGTAGGGCGCACGGATTTGTGGGGCGGCGATCAGGCGACCATCGTGCGTTCGATCAAGCAGCGGCTATACACCTTGGACGAGGACGCGACCGTGGTGACCGGACATGGGCCGGATACGCGTCTGGGTGACGAGATGCGCGAAAACCCGTTTGTGCGCGCCTAAATATTTTGTCACGAGTGCCCGGCGGAATTTTTGTGCATTGTCACGATCAAACGCCCGCGCAGGTCCATTAACCCAGTGACCGCTGCACCACCGAATGCGAAAAACCAGGAGCTCTCCATGTTCACCAAGCGTCGTTTGATTATTGTCGCTACTGCCGTGGCCTTGCTGTCCGGCTGCGCCTCGCCTAACCCGTATGACAATCAGGGCCAGGCCGATGGTGGCTCGCAAGGCATGAGCAAAACCGCCAAGTACGGCGGGCTCGGTGCTCTGGCCGGTGCGCTGGCCGGTGCTGCCATCGACCACAACAACCGCGGTAAAGGTGCCTTGATTGGTGCCGCCGTGGTGGGGGCGTCCGCTGCCGGTTACGGTTACTACGCCGATCAGCAGGAAAAGAAACTGCGCGCGAGCATGGCCAACACTGGCGTTGAAGTGCAGCGCCAGGGCGATCAGATCAAGCTGATCATGCCGGGCAACATCACCTTCGCTACCGATTCGGCGAACATTGCCTCCAGCTTCTATCAGCCGCTGAACAACCTCGCGGGCTCGTTGAAGGAGTTCAGCCAGAACCAGATCGAAATCGTTGGCTACACCGACAGCACGGGCAGCCGCCAGCACAACATGGACCTGTCGCAACGGCGTGCGCAGAGCGTGGCGACCTACCTGACTTCGCAAGGTGTCAGCGGTGCCAACCTGTCGGCCCGTGGCGCCGGTCCGGATAACCCGATTGCCAGCAACGGTGACGTGAATGGCCGGGCGCAGAACCGTCGCGTTGAAGTCAACCTGAAGGCGATTCCGGGTCAGCAGTATGGTGGTCAGCAGCAACAGCAGCCGGGTACGGTTCAGCAGTATCCGTAAGCGCTTGCCTGAATGAAGAAATGCCCGGTCCTGTGATCGGGCATTTTTTTGTCTGGCCTGTGCCGGCCCCTTCGCGAGCAAGCTCGCTCCCACATTTGAAATGCATTCCC
>NZ_JBSVXS010000226.1:0-3711 GCF_054070155.1 Pseudomonas sp. SDT291_1_S447 | reverse complement strand
GGATTTTGCAAAACCCGAGTTCGACTCGATATCTCAGGTCGGCGTATTTCAACCAGACGCCTCGGTCAGTCTCCTTTCCCCAAGGAGAGGGCTGAGGTGAGGATTTTGCAAAACCCGAGTTCGACTCGATATCTCAGGTCGGCGTATTTCAACCAAACAACTCGGTCAGTCCCCTCTCCCTCTGGGAGAGGGTTAGGGTGAGGGGCTTTGGCTTTTTCGCCCATGCGCCGAATCCGCCAGTTGCCCTGTATCGACTCGCACAAACAACGAGTCACCCACCGCCGTCAGCACTTCCCCGGCAAACACCTCGCAGATCACCCGGGTCTTGCGCCCAACCGCCCCCTCGACCTTCGCCCGCAAAATCAGTGGCACGCCCATCGGTGTCGGTTTGATGAACTTGATCCCAAGGTTGCCAGTGACGCAGTCGATACGCGGCAGGCTGTCAGGTTCGCGGTTCTCCGCGCGGTAGTGGTACGCCATCGCGGTCCAGTTGGAATGGCAGTCGACCAGCATGGCGATCAGCCCCCCGTAGACCAGATCCGGCCAGCCGCAGTACTTGGCCTCCGGCAGGTGTTCGGCAATGACGTGCACGCCGTCTTCATGCCAATGGCTTTTGACATGCAGGCCGTGTGGATTGCGGCCGCCGCAGCCGTAGCAGACGCCTTCGGGGGCGGCGAGGTCTTGCAGGGGAGTATCGAGGCTGGACATGGTTTTTATTATCCTGGTGTGGTGAGTCCGGTCAGGCGCAGGCGATTGCGCCCGCCGCGTTTCGATTCGTAGAGTGCCGCGTCGCCTTGCTCGATCAGTGCCGTCAGGTTGACGGGCGGGTGGTCGAACAGGCTGGCGCCGATGCTCAGGGTCACGGCCGCGGTAGTGGAGAATGTCTGTGAGGTGGTGCTCAGAAACTGCTCGCGCAATGTGTTGCCCAGTTCCATGACGCGCTCGCCTGATGTGCTGCTGAGCAGGATGACAAACTCGTCACCGCCCAGACGCGCCGTCAGCGCATTGCGCGGCAGCACCGAGCGGATCATCTCGCTCAGTGCGATCAGCAAACGATCCCCGGCGGTGTGGCCGTACTGGTCGTTGACCAGTTTGAAATTGTCGATGTCGATCAACAGCAGGGCGCCGGGATGCCCCGGCGAAACCTGTTCGAGCAGGCGCGGCGCACGCTTTTCCAGAGCGCGGCGGTTGTACAGGGCGGTCAGTGGGTCACGCTCGGCGAGGCGAGCGATCTGTTTTTCCCGGCGATAGCGTTCGGTGCCGGTCATCGACAGGGCGATCAACATGATCGCCATCGCACCTTCGACCAGGGAAATCTGGATGATCTCGCCACGAAACGCCGCCAGATCGATCAGCGTGCCGGGGATCACCACGGTCAGGGCTTTGGCCACATAGAAGATCCCGTGACCGAGCAACACATAACGCAACTGCACCGCGCCGACGCTCAACGACTTGCCGTGGGGGCGCAGCAGTGAGCTGGCCTTGAGCGTCGACAGTGCCACCAGCAGCGAATTGGCCGCCAGCATGACCTTCGACCACAGCGGCCCGTCCGGCAGCAACAGCATGACCAGCCAGGTGGCGAAGATCAGATACCAGGCCGGCGACAGCCGTATCTGGGTAAAGCGTGCCACGCCGAGCAGGAACAGGAAATGCGCGGTTACCAGCAAGCCGTTGGCGAACCAGATTCCGATCAGCAAAAAGCCGCTGCTGCGCAACAGAGCCAGGGTAGAACCGACGGTGATGGTGGCGAAACCGGCGCTCCAGAACAGTAGCGAAGGCTCACGAATGCTGCGCCACTCGATCGCCAGATACAGCGCGGCTGCGGCTGCGAGGGCGATGGAAATGGTCAGCATCGTAGGTGGGTCGAGCGGCATTTCTGGATGCGCCTGTCTGAGTGGCAGTGAGACCGGCGATTGTAAGCGTTCGGGCGGTTTTTTCGCAGAGGGCGTGTTGCCGCGCAGACCATTGGTTACGGGAGGGCGTCGTCGTTAGCAGCCCCCCTGACCACGGTGCCGATCGGTCATTGCTGTGGCGCGAGCCAGGTGTCGACAACTCGACGATCCAGTTCTTCCCAGTAAGCCATACCCAGTACGCGGGTGGTGTTGAGCCCGCGCAGGTAACCGCGCAACTGATTGGCAGTGTCTGTGATGAGCTGCGGGTCGGTGATGCCTTTGTCCAGCAATACGCTTTCGTACTGAACCAGATACTCGGCCACACGCTCGCGGAAATCGGGCAGAACGGCGTCTCGGATCAGGTCAAACGTTCTCAAGGCGAACTCCTCATTTCATGTTTTTCTAGTTTTGGTTGAGTGTGTATCAGTCTGCACGTCGTGCAACTATTGCTAGAAGTAATAGTGACCATCAAGAAACGCAAGTTCTGCTTTGTCGGCAATCGGCGGAAAATCGCCTCCATCGAACACGCCGCTCAAGGAATCTGCGCGATGAACACACTGACCCGACTGGCTATGGTCGCCCTGCTAACAGGCGGCGCACTGTTCACAGCTCCGACTTACGCAGCGGACGCCGGGTCGTGTCATTTCCAGACCATCACGGGCAGCAGCGCCACGTTGCAGCATTCGCAAACCGTGGGTGTGCTGCTCAGCGAGAATACCCTGGACAACCTGCAATACCTTGAGCGTTACCACGACATGGCGGTCAACGGCGCGAAAGATGCGCTCGACTCGCGGATTCGCGAAGCCTTTGTCAGCAGTTCCGATCCGGAACTGGCCATCGACTGGCTGGTGAGTTCATTGCAACAGCAGTTCTTGTCGGTGACCGTATACGACAACCTTGATGCCTTGGTGCAGGCGCATCCGGACGTGGTGGTGAAGCTCGACACCTTCAATCGCTTGCTGACGCAGCAAAACAGCCTGGTCGAAGCGCGCTTCACCGCACGTTTCTACGACGCCGACCTGCAATACATCGGCAAGGCTGAAGGCGCTGTTGAGAAACAGTTGCCTTCGGTCTGGGTGCATAACCAGGCGGCACCGGTCATTGCCGCGCAGATCGACAAACAGCGTGACCTGCAACTCAACGCTTTGAAGCAATTCGATGTGTCGCTCAAGGCGCTGGTGGCGTCGAGCTGAACACTTAAAACATAAATGGCAACGGCGGCTCCGTGAGGCTGAACCGTTGCCGGTTGAACCGAACCTTTATTTTCAGGATGACACCGATGCGTCTTTTATTCGTGCCTGCTCTGGCCGTTGCCTCTTTGCTGCTCGCCGGTTGCGCTTCGGCGCCGAATAACCCGAGCCTGACTTTGCAGACCAGCAAGACGCCTGCGCAGTACGCCGATTGTGTTGTGCCGAAGTTGCAGGGCAGTGCGCTGAACCCGACGGTTTCGCAGACTCAGCGCAGCTACCGGATTGTAGTGCCGAGCAAGGTTTCGGCTGACAACGTGCTGGAGGCGTACAAGGCGGGTAGTGGCGGCAAGGTGTTTATCTACGAGCGGCATTTGTTGGCTTCGAATCTTTTGCCTTCGAGTTTTGAGCGGGCTGCGCAGGATTGCATCTGATTTTGCCCGTTGTGTGTATTTGACTGAGCTCCTTTGGTTGGCCGCAACCAACCAATTTTTTGCCTCGCGCTGTTTATTCGGTTGCGGGGCTTTTTTTTGGGTTCTTGGCGGCCTTTGGGCCGACCAGGCTCGGGGTCTTCTTTGTGAATATCCGTTGCTGCGGTGATGGCTTATTACGGTTTCGCCCTTACGGCGACT
>NZ_JBSVXS010000225.1:0-3820 GCF_054070155.1 Pseudomonas sp. SDT291_1_S447 | reverse complement strand
AAGATTAAATTCCGAAACCCCAATTGCGAAAGCAGTTGGGGTTTTGTTTTGCCTGTGGAAAAGTTTTTGCTCGCGATAGCGAACAAATTTGCACAGTTATTTTCGAATCAGAACACTAGAATAGGCCCACCTTATTCGGAGCCAGAGCCTTTATGTCAGAGTCGGTTGACGCCCCAGGGCTGTCAGATTTACCGCTGGAAGACTTGGTGGCCTGTCACGAGTGCGACCTGCTGATGCGCAAGCCCACACTTGCCCATGGCGAGAAAGCGCTGTGCCCACGCTGCGGTTACGAGTTGTATGCCCACCGCCATAACGTGGTGCAGCGCAGCCTTGCCTTGGTGATTGCAGCATTGCTGCTGTACATCCCGGCAAACTTTTTGCCCATCATGCAGCTCAATATCCTCGGACAGTCTTCGCAGGATACGGTCTGGAGCGGCGTGCTCGGCTTGTTCAATACGGACATGCAGGGCGTTTCGATCGTCGTATTCCTGTGCAGCATGGCCATTCCGCTGTTGAAGTTGTTGTGCCAGTTGTTTGTCTTGCTAACGATCCGCTTCGATATCGGTCGCAGTTACGGTTTGCTGCTTTACCGTATTTATCACCACCTCAAAGACTGGGGAATGCTTGAGGTCTACCTCATGGGCGTACTGGTGGCGATCGTCAAACTGGCGGACATGGCAGCCATCACCGCTGGCCTCGGCCTCGCGTGTTTTATTGGATTGTTGTTGGTACAGGTATGGCTGGAGGTGGTGATGTCACCGCATCAGATCTGGCAGGCGTTATCAGGGGAAGATGCTCATGCGGGCGATTGATGCGGGCATTCTGGTCTGTACCGAATGTCATGAGTTGAACAGGCAGGAAGCGGACACCGACGAGCAAACCTGCACCCGCTGTGGTGCATTGGTCCACGCTCGCAGGCCGAACAGCCTCACCCGCACCTGGGCACTGCTGATCACGGCAGCGATTATCTATATTCCGGCCAATGTCTTGCCGATCATGACTGTCAGTTCTTTGGGGCAGGGTGATCCGAGCACGATCATGTCCGGGGTGATCCAATTGGTGCAGCACGGCATGATTCCGATTGCGGCGGTGGTGTTTATTGCCAGCATTCTGGTGCCGACCTTCAAACTTGTCGGTATCGCGCTGCTGCTGTTTTCAGTACAACGACGTCAGCCGTTGTCCGCTCGTCAGCGCATCTGGATGTACCGTTTCATCGAGTTCATCGGCCGCTGGTCGATGCTCGATATTTTTGTGATCGCCATTCTCGTGGCGGTCGTCAACTTCGGCCGGCTTGCCAGTGTCGAAGCCAATCTTGGCGCCATCGCCTTCGCCAGTGTGGTGATCCTGACGATGCTCGCCGCAGTAACTTTCGATCCCCGACTGATTTGGGATAACACGGAGTCGGACGACGACCATGACTGATTTGCCCGTAGCGAAAACCCGACCGGCCTCGAACTGGTCTGCCATTTGGGTACTGCCTCTGATCGCGCTGATCATCGGTGGCTGGCTCGGCTGGCGTGCCTATTCCGAAACCGGTATCGAAGTTCAGATCCGTTTTGAAAGTGGCGAAGGCATCCAGGCCAACAAGACCGAGGTCATGTACAAAGGCATGCCGGTCGGTAAGGTCAAGGCGCTTAAGCTCGACGATGAAGGCAACTCAAAAGGTGTGATCGCCACCGTTGAGATGAACAAGGATGTCGAGCAATACCTCAAGACCAGCACGCGCTTCTGGCTGGTCAAACCGAGCGTGACCCTGGCCGGTATCACCGGTCTGGAAACCTTGGTTTCCGGTAACTACGTCGCCATCAGCCCTGGCGAAGGCGAGCCCGTGCGCAAGTTCAAAGCACTGGCCGAAGAGCCGCCGTTGTCGGACGCCAAGCCCGGTCTGCACCTGACCATCAAGGCTGATCGTCTCGGATCACTGAACCGTGGCAGCCCCGTGTTCTACAAGCAGATCAAAGTCGGCCAGATCAAAAGCTACCTGCTCTCGGAAGACCAGAGTACCGTCGAGCTCAAGGTTTTCATCGAGCCAACCTACGCCAAACTGGTGCGCAAACACACGCGTTTCTGGAACGCCAGCGGCATCAGCATCGACGCCAACCTGTCCGGGGTGAAAGTGCGCAGCGAATCGCTGGCCAGCATCGTCGCCGGCGGTATCGCCTTCGCTACGCCGGAGAACCGCAAGGATAGTCCGCCGACCGATCCGAGCCTGCCTTTCCGTCTCTACGAAGACTTCGATGCCGCTGCTGCCGGCATTCGTGTGAAGGTCAAACTCAGCGACTTCGAAGGCCTGCAGGCTGGCCGTACGCCGGTGATGTACAAAGGCATTCAGGTCGGCAACCTGAAAGCGCTGAAGGTCGATCCGGATCTGAACAGCGCCACTGCCGAGCTGACTCTTGATCCGTTGGCCGAAGACTATCTGGTCGATGGCACGCAGTTCTGGGTGGTCAAACCATCGATTTCTCTGGCCGGTATCACCGGTCTGGAAGCCTTGGTGAAAGGTAACTACATCGCTGTGCGTCCGGGTGATAAAGGCGCTGCACCGAAACGCGAGTTCGAGGCACGGCCGAAAGCGCCGCCGCTGGATCTGCGTTCGCCGGGTCTGCACCTGGTGTTGTTCACCGATACCCTTGGCTCGATCGATGTCGGCAGCCCGATTCTGTACAAACAGGTCAAGGTCGGTTCGGTGCAGAGCTATCAGTTTTCCAAGACCCGCAAACAACTGGTGATCGGCGTTCACATCGAGAAGGAGTACGAAAACCTGGTCAACGCCTCGACGCGGTTCTGGAACGTCAGTGGTGTGACGCTGACCGGCGGGTTGACCGGTGGGATTCAAGTGAAAAGCGAATCGCTGCAGACCCTGATGGCCGGCGGTATCGCTTTCGAAACGCCGCAAGCCAAAGCTCCACTGCAGAAACGCATTCCGCGCTTCCGTCTGTTCGCCAATCACGATGACGCTAACCAGAAGGGCGCCGTAGTGACGATCAAGGTCGATCGCGCTGATGGTTTGCGCAGCGGCACGCCGGTTCGCTTCAAGGGGCTGGATGTCGGCAAGATCGAAAGTGTTGATCTGACTGATGATCTGCAATCGGTGATCCTCACGGCGCGCATCACTGAAGTGCCGGAGAAGATCGCCCGGGTCGGCAGTCAGTTCTGGGTGGTCAAACCGGAGCTGGGCCTGATCAAGACAGAGAATCTGGAAACTTTGGTGACCGGGAAGTACATCGAAGTGCAACCAGCGGCGAAGAACCTCGGCCCGCAGAAAAACTTCGTTGCCCTGGCCAGTGCGCCGGAAGTGACCAAGCAAGAGGCGGGTCTGAGTCTGGTACTGAGCGCTGCCCGTCGTGGTTCGCTGAAGCCGGGTGTGCCAGTCACCTACCGCGAAATTACTGTGGGTAAGGTCACCGGTTATGAACTGGGCCAGACGGCTGATCGCGTGTTGGTGCACATTTTGATCGAGCCGAAATACGCGCCACTGGTGCGCAGTGGCAGTCGTTTCTGGAACACCAGCGGTGTCGGTTTCGATATCGGTTTGTTCAACGGGCTGACGGTACGCACCGAGTCGCTGGAGACGGCGATTCAGGGTGGCATCGCCTTCGCCACGCCGGATGGCGAGCGTATGGGCAACCCGGCGCGGGCTGAGCAGACATTCCCGTTGTTCGACAAGTTTGAGGATGAGTGGCTGATGTGGGCACCGAAGATTTCGCTCGGTAAGTAATCTGAAGTTGATGTGGCGTCTACAAAGACGCCTTCGCGAGCAAGCTCGCTCCCACATTTGGAATGCGTTTCAATGTGGGAGCGAGCTTGCTCGCGAAGAGGC
>NZ_JBSVXS010000224.1:0-3957 GCF_054070155.1 Pseudomonas sp. SDT291_1_S447 | reverse complement strand
AGTGACCCGCCGTAAGGGCGGAACCCTAAGCCGCCGTTACCGCAGCAACGGATATACACCCAAACCCAGAACCCAAAACAGCTACCGCCGATCCTCAACCCGAGACTGACTCTTACTCCAATCCGTCAACAAACTATAAGCCACCGCCAACAACGTAGGCCCGATAAACAACCCGATAAACCCAAACGCAATCAACCCGCCAAACACCCCAAGCAACACAATCACCAACGGCAAATTCCCCCCGCGACTGATCAGATACGGCTTGAGCACGTTATCCACGCCACTGATGATGAACGTCCCCCAGATCCCGAGAAACACCGCCATCCCATACTCACCCTTCCAGGCCAGCCAGGCCGTGGCCGGCACCCACACCAACGGCGGCCCCATCGGAATCAGACTCAGCAGAAAGGTGACAATCCCGAGCACCAACGCCCCCGGCACCCCGGCAATCAAAAACCCGATCAACGCCAGAACCGCCTGCGCCGCTGCCGTGCCGATCACCCCGTTGACCACGCGCTGCACAGTCCCGGCGACCAGCTCGATGTAATAGCCCGCGCGATCACCGATCAAACGCTCCAGCAGACTGTGCACAAACGCCGCCAACCGTGGCCCGTCACGATAGAAAAAGAACACAAAGACAATGCTCAGGGTCAGCTCGAGAATCCCGCCGCCAATCTGCGCACTGCGCGCCAACAACCAGTTACCGACCTGCCCCAGATACGGTTTGACCGAGACCATCAGCGCCGCACCTTGCTGATCAATACTGTTCCAGAGTCCGACCAGCCGCTCACCGACCAGCGGCAGCGTGCCCAGCCAGGCCGGCGCTTCCGGCAGACCGTCGACCTGCACATCCTTGATAAACGCCGTGGCATCGCGCACATGATCCGCCAGGTTAAACCCCAGCCACACCAGCGGCGCCGCCACCAGCAGCATCCAGCCCAACGTCAGAATCGCCGCAGCCAGCGATTCCCGGCCATCGAGCCAACGGGTCAACAGGCGCATCAGCGGCCAACTGGCAAACGCCAGCACCGCGCCCCAGAACAGTGCCGACCAGAACGGCGCCATCACCCACAGGCTGGCCCCAAACAACACCAGCAGCAGGATCTGCACCAGCAGGCGATCGTTATTGAGCATGTAAGGTCTCGAAAAAGTCAGTCAGGCAAAGAGTAGGCGAACACCCGATTCGTGCTCGCCTGAAACAGCTTAACGCAACAGATCGATGCGCAGGCCAGAGCCTTCGACACTGCCGGTTTCCATGCGCGCCGCGCGCACGCCCTGATTGATCAGCGCCTCGCGCCAGGCTTCGGCCTTGGGCCCGGACACCGTCACCCGCAACGTCGTGTCGAGGTTCAGGCCACGGGAAATCAGCCGTAGCCAGGTATCATCCGGCTCATTCACGCGATCAGGGAAGTCCAGCTCACCGGTGCTTTTGAGCTGACGCAACAGGGTCGCCGAGGTCGGCAGCAACTCACCCAGCGGTGCCACTGCCTCGAACTGTTCGACATGCAGATAGGCTTTGCGATTACCGCGAGTAATGCTGTAAAGCGCCACCAGCGTGTTGTCCTGCGGCGGCGCCAGCCTCAACAGCAGATAGGCCTGTTGCTCGTCGGCGCCATACAGTTTGGCGTTACCGAACACTTCGTTGGCCCACAGACTGCTTTCGCCACAATCTCGCGCCTGACACCAGAACAGCAATTCAGCGTCCTGCTTTTGCAAGGCTTCGCGGGCGGCGGTGAACGCTTCGGTGGCGGAATGTTCGGGTGGCAACTCGTAGGTCACCGAAGTGGTTTGGCCACGTGCGGTGACCTGGCCATCGAAACGCAGCTGGCCACTGATCTTGCGGATCGAACCCAGCGGATAGATCCGCTCAAGCTCCACGGGCGGGCGGTAGTCGACGATCTGTGCATCGGCCAGACGCGGCACGATCTGCAAGTCCTGACTGCCCGGCACATCGGCGGCGAACGAAACGGTACTGAAACAGCACAGTGCCAACAGACTGAGTGACCGCATAGTCAGCCTCATCGGATCGGCATGACTGGGTAATTCGAGGTCGCAGCGGTGTAGAAATCCATCGTGGTTGTCTCCCATTTCAACCCGACCAGCCTCGACAGTTGCCCGCAGCAAGTCAAGGAATGGCGAAGAACCGATTGAAACAGTCTGCGACAAGGTCGGCCCCGGCCTCATCGTTCAGGTGCAAATGGTGCCCGCCCGCCAACTGTTCCCGGCTAAAGGGTAGACGCTCCAGCAGCTCGGGATGTTTGGCCAGCATGCCGTCAGCCGCGACCACCAGATGCGCGGGGCAACTGACTCGAAGCGCGAACGCCATTGCTTGTTCCTGAGTCAGGCGCAGCGGCGATGGCAAGGTCAGGCGATTGTCGGTGCGCCAGGTGTAGCCGCCGGGCACCGGCATCAGCCCGCGCTGAGCCAACAATTCAGCCGCCTCACGGCTGACGGCGACCAGCCCCTTCATCCGCGCTTCGATGGCGCGATCGAGGGTGTTGTAGACAGGTTTGCGTTTCTCGCGCAGATCCAGTTGCGCTTGCAGGGCCATGCCCATACGTTCAGCGGCGTTTTCGCCTTTGTCTGTAGGAGGAATGACGCCGTCGATCAGCGCCAGATGGCTAATGCGTTCCGGCAACGACCCCGCCAGCACCATCGAAACAATCGCGCCCATGGAATGCCCGAGCAGGCCGAAACGCTTCCAGCCCAGTTGCTCGGCAACCTGCAGCACGTCATGGGCATAATCCCACAGCGCATAGCCGGCGCCATTCGGTCGGTGCCCGGAATGCCCGTGCCCGGCCATGTCTAAAGCGATGATGCGCAAGCCTTTGAGCTTCGGCGCCAAACGGGCAAAGCTGTTGGCGTTGTCGAGCCAGCCATGCAGTGCGATCACTGGCAAACCGTCCTCGGGACCGAACAAATGCGCGGCCAGTTCGATATGCGGCAGGCTCAGGCGCACTTCTTCGAAGGTCGGGCTCATGCGCAATCCTTGTCCTGGCGGTTTTCCCAGCGGGTGAACAGGTTCTTCAACAACCGAGCGGTGTCCTGCGGGCGTTCGAGTGGAAACATGTGGCCACCGGGCATGCTCAGTGCCTCACCCTGGGCCAGACGCGAAACGAAACGGGTGTGATGGCGCATGACGACGCGACTCTTGTGCCCGCGCACCACCGCCAGCGGCACCTGCAATTGCCGGGTACGGCCAGGGCTGGTGTGCGGCACGCCGCGATAGATGCTGATTTCGGTGGCTGGGTCGAAACGCAGGCGCAGCTTGTCGCCGACCTGATGCAAACCGTACTGCAAGTAGGCATCGAAACATTCCGGATCGAAACCACGGAACAGTGTCTTGCCAGCAAAATAGCTGCGCGCACTGGCGAGATCGGCAAACTCTTCGCGCCGTCCCAACGTGCGCCCGGCCGGGGTCAGTTTGTCGATGAAGCCAAAACGTTTAGCGGCACGGATCACCCACTGATCAGTGCGAGTCAACACGGGCGAATCAAGCATCACCACGCCGCGATACAGCTCAGGGCAACGCAGCGCCGCGTGCAAATGCAGTACGCCGCCGAACGAATGGCCGACGCCCCACACCGGTTGATCCTGCTGCTGCAAATGGTGGATCAATTCGTCGACGAGGTTGTACCAGTTGTCGTCCGCCGGAAAACGCGGGTCATGGGCGTGCTGCTCCAGATGCGCAACCCGATACTCGGGCGCCAGCGCCGCGAACAACTTGCCATAGGTACCCGAGGGAAACCCGTTGGCGTGGGCGAAAAAGATCGGTTGCGGCATGCTGGCAAATCCATGAGCGGGAAACGTGGCGTTGATTGTCCGCAAGACCGCGCCCTACAGCAATGACCGTAACTGCCAGGAATGATGACAGTCCGGTCAGGGCTATGGTGAGTCAGTCGGATCGCTACCCCCTCACCCCAGCCCTCTCCCCCAAGGGGGCGAGGGGGAAAGGGA
>NZ_JBSVXS010000223.1:0-4133 GCF_054070155.1 Pseudomonas sp. SDT291_1_S447 | reverse complement strand
GGTGTTGGATTCGCCCCTCACCCCAGCCCTCTCCCGAGGGAGAGGGAGCCGATTTTCGGGCTTTTCATGATCTGAGTTCGACTCGGCATTTCACGTCGGTGTAGCTCTCCCAAACACCTCGATCAGTCCCCTCTCCCTCTGGGAGAGGGTTAGGGTGAGGGGCTTTTGATTGTCGGCGGCAAATAATGGCGTCGACTCAAGTCGCCACATTCAAATACTTGCCCACCGACGCCGTTTTCTCCAGCGAGTACTGTTTGCTCAGATTGGCAATCATGCGGTTCAGGGCTTCAGTGGTGCTCTGGGTCGAAGCGGTCTGCTCTTCCTCCGGTCGTTCTCTCCCAGCCTGTAGCGCCGCTTTCAGCTCATCGCTGCTCACGCCACCACTGCTGTCGCTATCGAGGACCTTTAGCAGCGCGGCACTGGTGTCAGTGGTTGAAGTCGCGCTGTCGCTGGTCTGAAGTGCGCTGCTGAGTTCTGTCGCGGTCACGCTGCCGTCGCCATCGGCGTCGAGCTGGCTGAACAGTTCGTCGCTGTTGATTTGCGGGGGAGGCGGCGGTGGGGTCAGGCTGGCGGTGAGTTCGTCCTGGCTGACGGTGCCGTCCTTGTTCTTGTCGAGGGCGGAGAAGAGTTCGTTGCTGTCGGCGGTGCTGCCGGCGCTGGTCAGGCCGCTGCTCAGTTCGTCGCTGCTGATGGCGCCGTCGCCATCGCTGTCGAGGGCGCTGATCAGGGCGTCGGCGAGGTCGGTGTCTGGTGCTTGATCGTGTGGCGGCGGCGGAGGGGGCGCCATGGCGGTCATTTCTTCGGCGCTGAGGCTGCCGCTGGCGTCGCTGTCCAGATCGCCGAACTGTTTGCTCAGGTTGACCAACAGTCCGTCGTCGGACTTCTGCGACAGGGCGCTTTTCAGTTCGTCCTGATCCACCGCGCCGTCGCCGTTGCTGTCGAGTTTGGCGAACAGTTCTTTTTGCAGTTGCTGGCTGCGGGCGTTTTGCGTGGAGGTGCTGCTGGTGCTGGTATAGCTGGTGTAGTTGCTGACGCTACCGATCATCGGACTCACTCCCTGGAATGGAAAACCGGTGGGTGTACCGGCTTATGCAGCGTCAGGGCGCAAGTTGTCTGGGGTATGTGGGGTTTGTACCGGTGGGTACACAGACTGAAATTTCACCTCCACCCCCTGTAGGAGTGAGCCTGCTCGCGATAGCGGTGTGTCAGTCAATGCAACTCTCACAGATAAACCGCTATCGCGAGCAGGCTCACTCCTACAAGGGGATGTGTGTTTCTCAGGGGCGCGGCAGGCGAATGATGGCGGTAAGGCCGCCGCCGGGGGTTTCTTCGAGGTTGAGTTGTCCGCCCAGACGTTGCGCTGCCTCGCGGGCAATGGTCATCCCCAACCCCACACCGCCAGAGTTGCGATTGCGCGAGCCTTCCAGGCGATAGAACGGTTCAAACACCGCTTCACGCATGTCCTCGGCAATCCCCGGGCCATGGTCGATCACGCGGATCAGCAGTTGCTCGCGCTGATCCTGCAATTCAATCCGCGCCTGCCCGGCATAACGCAGAGCATTGTCCATGAGGTTGTTGATGCACGAACGCAGCGCCATCGGCTGCACCGGCAACGGTGCGCAATGGCCGCTGACGTGCACGTCGGCACCTTGGTCCTGAGCGTTTTCGCACAGTGACTCGACCAGCGCCTGCACATCCATCAACTGCAAGGCTTCACTGGTTCGCTGTTCGTGCAGGTAAGTGAGGGTGGAGTCGAGCATGCCGATCATGTCGTCGAGATCCTGGCGCATCTGGCCTTGCAGCTTTTCATCGCTGATGTTTTCCAGACGCAGTTTCAGGCGTGACAACGGTGTGCGCAAATCATGGGACACGGCACCGAGCATCCGCGCGCGCTGCTGCACCTGTTCGCGAATGCGCCGTTGCATCAGGTTGAAGGTGTGCGCCGCTTGTCGTGCTTCGCGCGGGCCGGACTCGTCGAGCGGCGGGCTGTCGAGGTCTTCGCTGAGGCGTTCGGCGGCGTCGCTCAGGCGCTGGATCGGGCGACTGAGCAGTTTGGCGCCGTACCATGCCGCGATCATCAGCGTGATGAATTGAAAGGTCAGCGGTACTATCGGGCCACCGAACCACGGACGCGGTGGCCGTGGCGGATAGCGTGGGTCTTGCGCCATTGGTTGGCCGTTGGCGCCTTGGGAGAATTCCGGCGGCGGCGGAGGCGGGCCGTAGAGGCGGAACCAGGTGAACGCCAGCAGGTGCGCCAGGACGATCGCCACGAACAGCACGCCAAACAGGCGGCCGAACAGCGTGTCGAAGCGCGCCCGCATCAGCCGATGTCCCGCGCGTCGAACAGGTAACCCTCACCGCGCACGGTTTTGATCAACTGTGGAGCTTTCGGGTCGTCACCGAGTTTCTGCCGCAGGCGCGATACCAGCAAATCAATGCTGCGGTCGAACGCTTCGATCGAACGACCCCGGGCCGCGTCGAGCAATTGCTCGCGGCTGAGCACCCGGCGCGGACGCTCGATGAAAACCCACAGCAGGCGGAATTCGGCGTTGGACAGCGGCACCACCAAGCCATCGTCAGCGATCAACTGACGCAGGACGCTGTTCAGGCGCCAGTTGTCGAAACGAATGTTGGCCCGTTGCTCGGTACGGTCATCGCGCACCCGGCGCAGGATGGTCTGAATGCGCGCGACCAGTTCGCGCGGTTCGAACGGTTTGGCCATGTAGTCATCAGCGCCGAGTTCCAGGCCGATGATGCGGTCAGTCGGTTCGCACCGTGCGGTGAGCATCAGGATCGGGATGTCCGATTCGGCGCGCAGCCAGCGGCACAGCGACAAGCCGTCTTCGCCGGGCAGCATCAGGTCCAGCACGACAACGTCAAAATGCTCGGCGAGCAGCGCCTGACGCATCGCCGCGCCATCGGTGACGCCGCTGGCGTGGATGTTGAAGCGCGCGAGGTAATCGATCATCAGCTCACGGATCGGCACGTCATCGTCGACGATCAGCGCACGAATGCTCCAGCGCTTGTCGTCTTTAGGCTCATCCGTCGCGGTCATTTGGGTGTTGTGCATGAGGCTGTTCATCTGCCAGTAGGCCGCCAACCACAAAAGATAGGCTGCGAGGTTGTGGTTTCAGCATAGGCGTCCGGCCGTGAGGCGGGAAGTGCTGATGTAAGGACGTGTTGCGGCTGGCGAGGCTAGCGCGGGTGCTTGTTGCTGGCATGTCGGTTGTGTATCGGAGTCGACACAATAGCAGCGAGCGCTATGCTGATCACGGTCGGCGCGACGATTTACCGATCATCGGGTGCCGCGCCGCCGCCGGTTCCGCTACAATGCGCGCCGATTTCGACCTGCCTGAGAGCCCATTCATGTCCGCCTGCCAGACTCCTATCATCGTCGCCCTGGATTTCCCTACCCGTGACGCCGCACTGAAGCTGGCCGACCAGTTGGACCCGAAACTGTGCCGGGTCAAAGTGGGCAAGGAACTGTTCACCAGTTGCGCCGCAGAAATTGTCGGCACCCTGCGTGACAAGGGTTTTGAAGTATTCCTCGACCTGAAATTCCACGACATTCCCAACACCACCGCGATGGCCGTGAAAGCTGCTGCCGAGATGGGCGTGTGGATGGTCAACGTGCATTGCTCCGGTGGTATGCGCATGATGGCCGCTTGCCGTGAAGAGCTGGACAAGCGCAGCGGCCCGCAGCCGTTGCTGATCGGCGTGACCGTGCTGACCAGCATGGAGCGTGAAGACCTGGCCGGTATCGGTCTGGATATCGAGCCGCAAGAGCAGGTTCTGCGTCTGGCTGCGCTGGCCGAGAAGGCTGGCATGGACGGGCTGGTGTGCTCGGCGTTGGAAGCCTCGGCACTGAAAACCGCGCATCCGTCGCTGCAACTGGTGACTCCGGGGATTCGTCCGGCCGGCAGCGCGCAGGACGATCAGCGCCGCATTCTGACACCGCGTCAGGCGCTGGATGCCGGTTCCGATTATCTGGTGGTTGGCCGTCCGATCAGTCAGGCGGCGGATCCGGCACAGGCGCTGGCGTCGGTTGTAGCCGAAATCGCCTAAGCAAACACTGCAAAACCCTGTAGGAGTGAGCCTGCTCGCGATAGCGGTGTGTCAAACAACGTTAATGT
>NZ_JBSVXS010000222.1:0-4159 GCF_054070155.1 Pseudomonas sp. SDT291_1_S447 | reverse complement strand
GAATATCGGCGTCGACAAAATTCAGCGTCACCGGTTGATCGCCCAAAGGATTGCTCGGCAACGCAATGCCCGACGCCGCCGACCCACTGCGCGCACTCTTGGATATGTTGTGCAGTTGCTTCGGCACAGGTCGCGCCTGCGCCTGCGCGCGTTCGCGGTCGAGCACTGCGTCGCCGCTGCGCTGAGTATTGGCCAGCGGTCGACCGAGTTCACTGTCGACCAGCAACGGCGGCTGGTTTTGCGGTGTGCTGGTGTTGCTGCACGCGCTCAACGCCATCAGCAACATCGGCAACGCCAGACGTGCCGGTTTGGATCCTGACCCCTTCATGAAGCTTCCTTAGCGCCCAGCGCCTGATCCATGCGAACGGTGCCTGACAAAGTGCCGGCGGTGACTTCGGTCGAGGGGTTGTCCGCGCGTTGCAAACGGGCCTCGACCACTTGCAGAGAAAGTTGTGCCGGGTTGCTCAGCAGCCAGTCGAGCACGGCGTCGGCGGGCGCCGCGTCGAAGGTCAACTGCCAGGCACCCTGTGCCTCCTGTAATTGGTAATGCCCCGCCAGGCCGCTGGCTTGCAGAGTCTGCTCCAGCGACTGCGCCACGCTTTGCCCGTCCGGACGCACGCTGACTTCGCGCAGCAGCACTTCCAGCGCCTCGGTCTGCGCGCGCAGCTTTGGCGTTTCGGTTTGCCAATAAGTGATTTTCTTCAGCGGTGGCTGGATCAGCGCGACCCACAGCAGCAGGCCGACCAGCGCGATAGCCATGCCGCCGACCATGCGTTTTTCACGCAGGGCCAACGGCTGCCAACGCGCCTGCACCTGAGCGTTAAAGCGTTGCCACTTGGCGCGGTACAGCGCGAGCGAGGCCTTATTCATCTTCTTCTGCTCCGCCGCTGTCATCGCTGTCGCTTGGGGTGGCTTCAGTGGCCGGACGCAAGGTCCAGCCTTCGTCATCTGCCGTCACACTGATACCGGCCTGGGCCAAAGTGCTTTGCCACTCCTGATCATTACCGCCACGACGGGCGTCGCTGAGCAGACTCAGTTGCAAGGCGCCGTCGACAAACGCCAGCCGCTCGACACTGCCAGCCATCGACGGCATGCCGCTGCCGGCCTGCAACACCAGCCGATTAAAAGTCTGCGCCGGATCATCCGCCGCACCTTTCTGCCGCGCCGCCAGTTGCTGACGGGCCTGTTGCAATGGATTGAGGATTAACGGCAACTCGGGGAAGGCCTGCTTTACCCGCAGGTTCATCTGGGTTTTCAATTGCTGACCCTGCCCGGCCTCGCGAGCGGCATACAGGTTCAAACCAATCACCCAAACCGCCACGGCCAACGCTGACAGGGCGATCGCCCTGCCCCAGCCGCGATGCTCGGTATTTTGCTGCTGGACCGCGCCATGCAGTCCCCACCCCGGTAGCGGCCCGGTCCAGCGCTGCGCATCCGCCATCGGCAGTTCAGCGCCCGGCGGTGGTTGATCACCGATCCAATGCAAAGTGATGCCCGGCTCCCACACGACACCGTCAAAACCGTCATCGAACAACGGCTGCACCCGCGCCGCTTGCACGCTATCGCGCAACAACAGATGCCCGTCCTGCACACACGCGACGGTACCGGGCAGCACCGGCAAACTGTACGGCGCCGGATAGAGGCCACGCAGGTTCAGCCCAGCGCTTTTGAGCAACTGGCCAAAACGCAACAAGTGCTGCCGAGGCGCCCAGGCGATCTGCACCTGCCCGGCCTCGTCCCGCGCGCTGTGCGCAATGTGCATCTCGCTGCTGTCGCCCAGCATCAAGGCCTGCGCCGCACACTGCACCGCCGCGACAATCTTGTTGGCCGGCAGCGGCGGTAAATCGAGACTCGCCAACAGACTGTCAGCCGGGTGCAGAAAACACACCAGCGGCGGCAGTTTCGACTGCTGACTCAACTGGCTCAGACTGTGGCGTTCTTCCCGCGTGACTTGGCCCTGACGATCCAGCCAGGCGCAGTGCAATTCACTGTGCAGATCCAGTTCCGCCAAGGGCGGCAATGCCACCTTCAACTGGCTCATACGCCCACCCGCGACCAGATCACCTGCGGCAAGCGGTCCTGGCTGCGATGCAGCAACGCCTCAAGACTGACCCGCCGCTGATCGCGCCGCGCCTCACCGCGCAGGCGAAACCAGTCACTGGTGATGCCGACCTTGACGCTGGTCAGCTCAAGTTGCGGCATGCGCAAACGGTTAACGAAATCGCCCCGGTTGATAAACCAGCGCCCGGCATCACGCTCGGCAATCAGCGCATTGGCACGCTCCAGCGACAGCCCCGGCACATACGCGGCCAACACTGGCGCGGTGGCGGTGTTGCCATTGAGCCAAGTCGTCGCCGGAATCACCGTCAGATACGGCGCCAGTTTGCCCATGACCGCCTCATTCACGCCGTCCAGGCTGCGCAAATCATCAAGGCCGCGCAGCATCGGCATTGTCGGATTCTGCGGTTTGTGTGAAGCGTTAGGCGAGGTCGCGCGACCACTGTAAAAACCACTTTTCGGCGCTTCAGCAATCTGCGCATTCAGCAGTCGCGGGTAAGACGCAATGACCCGCTGGCTGATGCGCTGACTCAACCCGGCACTGACCCCAATCAACTCACACAAGCGCTGAAACGCTGCGACCTGCGCCTCATCGACCCGCTCATTGGCGACCAGATTGCGCAGGTTGAACTTGCCCTGCTCATCCTCCAGTCGTCCTTCAAAACCTTGCGCGGAGAGACGCTGCGCCCATGGCTGATCGAGCCGGGTCAACGGGTCGCGCTGACGTGCATCCCAGAGCAATTGACGGCTGATCTCCAACCCGC
The DNA here is from genome assembly GCF_054070155.1 of Pseudomonas sp. SDT291_1_S447. NCBI lineage: Bacteria > Pseudomonadati > Pseudomonadota > Gammaproteobacteria > Pseudomonadales > Pseudomonadaceae > Pseudomonas > Pseudomonas sp. SDT291_1_S447. The sequence continues at coordinate 1,337 of NZ_JBSVXS010000222.1, read as the reverse complement.
CCTGCACCAGCCAACGCCCCTGCACACGCTGCTGATCCGCCTCCAGCGCACGGGTCGACACGCTCTGGCGCGTCAACATGCCCGCCGCAATCACCGCCACCACGGCCGCAATCAACAACGCGCTGATAATCGCCATGCCCTGTTGCTTCGCCCCCTCAGGCGAGCGGCTGTTCATGGCCGGCCTTACAACTGCCAGGAACCGATATCGGCATTCACGCCGTCGCCGTCAGGCTGACCGTCGGCACCGAGGGAAAAGATGTCGATCTCGCCATTCGCGCCGGGGTTGAGGTACTGATAAGGACGCCCCCACGGATCGTTCGGCAAGCGCTCCAGGTACGAACGCCAATTGCTGTTCTTCGCATCCGCCGGCCGCTCCACCAACACCTTCAGCCCCTGATTCATGCTCGGGTAAGTGCCGTGATCGAGGCGATACAACTTCAACGCCTGCATCAACCCACCAATATCCTGCTTCGCCGCCGTCGCCCGCGCCTGATCCGGCCGGTCGAGCACCTTGGGCACCACCATCGCCGCCAAAATCCCCAGAATCACCACGACCACCATGATCTCGATCAGGGTAAAACCCTGCTGCCCACGCGGCGTGCGCAACGGTTGCTGAAGCGATTTGAAAGGTGCGATATCCATCTCGACATACCCTGGCTTGATTCGATTCGACGCGCAGTGTTGCAAGAAGATATGTCAGTGATGTTGAAAATCCTCGGGTGTTTTCGTCGTCAAGCCGTCAAGCACGCGGGTTAGCGTCGAGGGCTGGGTTTGGGTTTTGGGCGATTTATGCGTGCGCGTTCGCGGGAAGCGGGTTTCACATTGATTGAAGTGCTGGTGGCGCTGGCGATTATTGCCGTGGCGATGTCGGCGGCTGTGCGGGTGGCGGGGTTGATGACGCAGAGTAGTGGGGTTTTAAGGGATCGGTCGGTGGCGTTGATTGCGGCGCAGAGTCGGATGGCGGAGTTGCGGTTGGAAGGTAAGTTGCCGATGGGGATGAAGGCGCAGGAGTGTGATCAGGGGCGGTTGTTGTTGCGGTGTGAGCAACTGATCAGCGCAGCCGAGAACGGCCGCTTACTCAAGATTGGCATTCAGGTATTTGACCGTAATCAGGATGCGCCGCCGTTGGCCAGGCTTGAGACTTTAATGTCCCGAACCGAAAGCCCCTCACCCTAGCCCTCTCCCAGAGGTAGAGGGGACCGATTGGGGGATATTCGCGAGCTACACCGACTTGAACGTCTTTCATTGAATCCAAATTCGCCAAGCTCACAAAGCCAAATCGAAGGCCCTTCACCAAAACCATAATCACCAAAATCTTCCAGGTCGACGTACCCCGC
>NZ_JBSVXS010000221.1:0-4245 GCF_054070155.1 Pseudomonas sp. SDT291_1_S447 | reverse complement strand
ACATGGGAATGCAATCCCTGTAGGAGCTGCCGCAGGCTGCGATCTTTTAGCAGGCAACGCGGTTTCCCGCATTGCACTCAATCCAGCATCAACACCTTGGCCAGCACAATCTTCGGCCCTTTCATCTTTTTGATGATGATGCGCAGACCTTCGACTTCCAGCACTTCTTCCTCTTCCGGCACCCGTTTCAGGGTTTCGTAGACCAGCCCGGCGAGGGTTTCCGCTTCGATGTGATCAAGGTCGATGCCCAGCAAGCGTTCCACCTTGAACAGCGGCGTGTCACCACGCACCAAGAGCTTGCCCGGCTGATAGGCGAGAATCCCGCGCTCAGCCTTGCGGTGTTCGTCCTGAATGTCGCCGACCAGCACCTCAAGCACGTCTTCCATGGTCAGGTAGCCGATGATGTTGCCGTCAGCCTCCTCGACCACGGCGAAGTGCGAGCCGCCCTTGCGGAACTGCTCCAGCAACTGCGACAGCGGCATGTGCCGTGACACGCGCTCCAGCGGGCGGGTCAGTTCAGCCAGGTTGAACGACTCGGGAATGTGGTCCAGCGCCGCCAGCTCCAATAGCAGATCCTTGATGTGCAGCAGGCCGACGAACTCCTGGCGCTCACTGTCGTACACCGGATAACGGCTGAACTTGTGGCGACGGAACATCGCCAGGATTTCTTTCAGCGGCGCGTTGAATTCCAGGGTGATCAGGTCTTCGCGGGAGTTGGCCCAGTCGACCACTTCCAGCTCGCCCATTTCCACCGCCGATGCCAATACACGCATGCCCTGATCGCTCGGATCCTGGCCACGGCTGGAGTGCAGGATCAGTTTCAGTTCTTCGCGGCTGTAATGGTGCTCGTGGTGCGGGCCGGGTTCGCCCTGGCCGGCGATACGCAGAATCGCGTTGGCGCTGGCGTTGAGCAGGTAGATCGCCGGGTACATCGCCCAGTAGAACAGGTACAGCGGCACCGCCGTCCACAGCGACAGCAGCTCGGGTTTACGGATCGCCCAGGATTTCGGGGCCAGTTCACCGACCACGATGTGCAGGTACGAAATGATGAAGAACGCGGTGAAGAACGACACGCCTTTGACGATTTCCGGCGACTGCACGCCGACCGCACTCAGCAGCGGCTCGAGGATGTGTGCGAACGCCGGCTCACCGACCCAGCCGAGGCCAAGCGAGGCGAGAGTGATACCGAGCTGACAGGCCGAGAGGTACGCATCGAGCTGGCTGTGTACGGTGCGCAGGATATGCCCGCGCCAGCCGTTCTGATCAGCGATGGCCTCGACCCGGGTCGAGCGCAGTTTGACCATGGCGAATTCGGCCGCAACGAAAAAGCCGTTGAGCAAAACCAGGATCAGAGCAAAAAGGATCATGCCGAAATCGGCGAATATCGTTGCGAGGGACAAGCCAGGGGAAGGGTCCATGATGGAGTTTTGCGGGTTCCGTGTGATTCAAGAGAGAGAAAAGTCGCGCCTGAAAGGCAGGCACAAGTCAGCCAATGTAGCGGCTGACCTGGCGATTGCCTAGTGCGACATTACTCAGCGGCGCTGATCGCCCGCGCCTGGGCCACCTGAGCCGGGGCGAAATGGCAGGTGAATGTGCTGCCATGGCCGGGCACGCTGCTGATCTCCATGCGTGCGCGGTGGCGCAGCAACACGTGCTTGACGATGGCCAGGCCCAGGCCTGTGCCGCCAGTGTTGGAGTTGCGGCTGGAGTCGACGCGGTAGAAGCGTTCGGTCAGGCGCGGCAGGTGTTTGCTGTCGATGCCGATCCCGGAATCCTGCACGCTCAGATGCGCGCCCTGATCGTCACCCCACCAGCGAATGCGGATGTTGCCCTCGGCCTGGGTGTACTTGACCGCGTTGAACACCAGATTGGAAAACGCGCTGCGCAATTCCGCCTCGCTGCCCTTGAGCAACAGGCTGGCATCGGCTTCCAGCGTTATGCGCTGGTTTTTCGATCCGGACAATTGCTGCGCATCGCTCTTGATCGATTGCAGCAGGGTGTCGATCTGCACTGGCTGGTTGTCCGACGGGTAATCGGTGGCTTCGAGTTTCGCCAGCAGCAACAAATCGTTGAGCAGCGTCTGCATGCGCCCGCCCTGTTGCTGCATCTGCTGCAGGGCACGGCTCCAGCGTGGATTCACTTCTTCGACGTTGTCGAGCAGGGTTTCCAGATAGCCGCAGATCACTGTCAGTGGTGTGCGCAACTCGTGAGAGACGTTGGCGATGAAGTCTTTGCGCATCTGTTCGAGTTGATGGATACGCGTGACATCGCGCACCAGCATCAGGTGTTCGTTGTTGCCATAGCGGGTCAGGTACAGCTGAATGCGCACGCGATCATTGGTCGGCGAGGGGATTTCCAGCGGCTCGGCGTAGCTGTCCTGCTCGAAGTATTCCTTGAAGCGCGGATGGCGCACCAGGTTGGTCACCGGTTGGCCACTGTCCTGCGGAGTCTTGAGACCGAGCAGGGTTTCGGCGGCGCGGTTCCACCATTCCAGGTTGCCGTCGCTGTCGAGCATGATCACCGCGTCTTTCAGCGCGGCGGTGGATTCTTGCACCCGGTCGATCACCGCTTGCAGGCGCCCGCGTACGCGTTGGTCGCGGCGTTGCAGGTGGTAGATGCTGTCGAACACCTCGCCCCACAGGCCATAGCCGTCGGGTGGCGCTTCATCGGGTTGATGCTGGCGCAGCCATTCGTGTAGCCGCAGCAATTGCTTGAGCGTCCAGCCCAGATAAATCCCCAGACCCGCCGCGAGGCTCCAGCCGTAATAGCCGGTGATCAGGCCGATCACCAGGCAGGCGGTGACCAGCAACAGCATGTGGCGAATCAGGGTGCCATGCCAGTTTTGATTCACGGGGGCGTCCTTAGCCGCAGCTTCAAGTTTCAAGCTGCAAGCTACAAGTCAGAGCGGCTCGCTGTTACTTGCCGCTTGTAGCTAGAAGCTTGCAGCTGTTTTTTTATGCTTTGGTGGAAAACCGGTAGCCGGTGCCGCGCACGGTTTGTACCAGATTTTCGTAAGCGTCGCCGAGGGCCTTGCGCAGGCGGCGGATGTGCACGTCGACGGTGCGCTCTTCCACATAGACGTTGCCGCCCCAGACCTGATCCAGCAACTGGCCACGGGTGTAGGCGCGTTCCTGGTGGGTCATGAAGAATTGCAGCAGACGGTATTCGGTCGGGCCCATCTCGGCCGGTTTGCCGTCGATGGTCACGCGGTGGCTGATCGGGTCGAGCAGCAGGCCGCCAACTTCGATCGGCGCTTCGCCGTCGGTCGGACCGGCGCGGCGCAGCACGGCTTTGAGACGGGCGACCAGTTCGCGCGGGGAAAACGGTTTGGTGATGTAGTCGTCGGCGCCGACTTCAAGACCCTGGATCTTGTTGTCCTCTTCGCCCTTGGCGGTGAGCATGATGATCGGGATGTCCCCGGTCAGCTCGTCACGCTTCAGACGCCGGGCCAGCTCGATGCCGGAGGTGCCGGGCAGCATCCAGTCGAGCAGAATCAGGTCCGGCTTGCGGTCGACGATGATGGCGTGGGCCTGCTGCGAGTTCTCTGCCTCGAGGCAGTCATAGCCGGCCATTTCCAACGCAACGGCGATCATTTCGCGAATGGGCGCTTCGTCGTCGACGATCAGAATGCTCCTGCCAACCATGCCTTAATCCTCTTGTCATTTAACTGTCTTGCGCCGCATTAGATAACGGAATTATTGCAGTCGTGTGACAGTATTTTAGTCCGGCGGCGATTGTGCAAATCCTCAACTAAGCTCTAAGTCCGAATCCTGACAACCACAAAAGAAGGTTTCCATGACTCAAATGACTGTTTCTTTCAAAGCCCTGCTGATGGCTGCGGCCCTGACTCTGCCTGGATTTGCGCTGGCTGCGGATCCTGCGATGGAGAAGGACGGCATGTACACCGACCACAAGGGCATGACCCTGTATACCTTCGCCAAGGACTCGGGCGGCAAGTCGATGTGCAACGACAAATGCGCAACGAATTGGCCGCCGTTGATGGCGACCGCGGGTGACAAGTCGATGGGTGACTGGACTGTCATCAAACGCGACGACGGCACGATGCAATGGGCCTACCAAGGCATGCCGCTGTACACCTTCGTGATGGACAAGAAAGCCGGTGACATGACCGGTGACGGCAAAATGGACGGCGCCTGGAAAGTCGCCAAAGCCAAGTAAACGCGGTCCCCTGTAGGAGTGAGCCTGCTCGCGATAGCGGTGTGTCAGTCAGCATTTTCGTTAACT
>NZ_JBSVXS010000220.1:0-4348 GCF_054070155.1 Pseudomonas sp. SDT291_1_S447 | reverse complement strand
GAGCCCCAGCGAGCGGGCCGCACGTAGGAGCAAGCGTTTTTTTGCTTACTTTTTTGAGGCGTTTGTCAAAAAAGTGAGTCGCCGTCAGGGCGAAACCCTAAGCCGCCGTTACCGAAGAAACGGATATACACACCAAACACCCACAACATGGTCGGCCCACAGGCCGCCAAGTCAAAAAAAAAGGGGCAACCGAAGTCGCCCCAAAATGCCTTGCGTGCTCATCAATCCAGAAGAATCACTTCTTGCGCTTATTCGCATCCTTCCAGATAAAAAATCCAAACCCTGCAAAAAACAGAACCATCAGCCCTACAGTCAGGACCCCGGCAAACACCACGTTATCGAAAAACATGACTGGCCTCCTGGCCCCTGCTCTGCTGCGATGGACCTAAGTTACCAAACACACAGGCGCACAAATTGACCGGGATCAATACCAGCAACGAAGGGAGATAAAGGAGGGGAATTAAATGACCTGCATCAAAGGATGCAGGGGAAGATCAACGCTTTTTCGGCTTGTTTTTCGACTTTTTCTTGGCTTTTCCCAACGGCATCGCCTGCTCGAAAGCCTGGCGCACTTCGTTCAGGCGCTTCTCTTTAATATCGTGCACGCGCTTGGCGCGTTCAGTGCTGAGGTCGATCAGTTTGTCGTCTTGGCTCATGGCGTCAGCATCACTTGAAAGAATCACAACTGCCACATCACCGGCAGGACTGCGCCAATAATGCAGCCTCAGCCGCGCGCTGACCAGCCGGCGAGTCCCACGCGGTACAACGACTCAGATCTCGATATCGACCCACAAGCCCTGACGCGGCTGATCTTCCATAAGCGGAACCACCGGCACGGTGTTGTCGGCATTCAGTTCGGTGCCAGGCACGGCCAGATGCTCTTCGGGATCTTCATCGGCTTCGCGGCGACGGCGATCACGTTCTTGCTGACGGCGCTGTTCTTCGCGCGCCAGCAATCGATCCTCTTCCGGATCGCGCTTTTGCAGATCGATAGTGCTTTCGTTGGAGCTTTCCTGCACCGGCACCACCGGAGGAATGTCCGGCCGCTGGCGGATCGGATCCTGCTGGGAAGTGATCGGCACAGCGCTCAGGGGGAGCATCGGTGGCAACATATAAAGGGTCTCCTGTCAGCAGGCTATCGGCTGCGGCAAAGGCGCCTTGAGCCGTCGGTCGCAAACTTGTGACCGGGTTAACACTCACCGGTGCCCTGTTCTCTCGTAAAACCGACGCATGACCGCCGCCTGCTTCGACCTGCAGCTTGCAGCTAAAAGCTCGCAACTGCTCCTAATCCTTTGGCCCTGAAGCCCTCATTCCGTTAAGATAGCCCGCTTTTTCAAGGTGGGAGTCAGGCAGCATGGCGCAGCAGTATCAACCGGGGCAACGCTGGATCAGTGACAGCGAAGCAGAGCTTGGTTTAGGCACCGTTCTGGCACAGGACGGCCGCTTGTTGACCGTGCTTTACCCGGCCACTGGCGAAACCCGCCAGTACGCGCTACGGAATGCGCCCCTGACCCGCGTGCGATTCTCGCCGGGCGACAGCATCACCCACTTCGAAGGCTGGAAGATGACCGTGCAGCAAGTCGACGATGTCGACGGGCTGATGGTCTATCACGGTCTCAACGGGCAGAACGAAGCCGTTACCCTGCCGGAAACCCAACTGTCGAACTTCATTCAATTCCGTCTGGCCAGCGACCGTCTGTTCGCCGGGCAGATCGACCCGCTGGCGTGGTTCTCACTGCGTTACAACACCCTCGAACACACCAGCCGCCAGCTGCAATCTTCGCTCTGGGGCCTGGGTGGCGTGCGTGCGCAACCGATCGCGCACCAATTGCACATCGCCCGTGAAGTTGCCGACCGTATCGCGCCGCGCGTACTGCTGGCGGACGAAGTGGGTCTGGGTAAAACCATCGAAGCCGGTCTGGTGATCCATCGCCAACTGCTCTCGGGCCGCGCCAACCGCGTGCTGATCCTCGTTCCGGAAAACCTCCAGCACCAGTGGCTGGTGGAAATGCGCCGCCGCTTCAACCTGCAGGTCGCGCTGTTCGACGAAGAACGCTTCATCGAAAGCGATGCCGCCAACCCGTTCGAAGACACCCAACTGGCGCTGGTCGCGCTGGAGTGGCTGGTCGACGACGAGAAGGCGCAAGACGCACTGTTCGCTGCCGGTTGGGATCTGTTGGTAGTCGACGAAGCGCACCACCTGGTCTGGCACGAAGAAAAGGCCAGCGCCGAATACTCGCTGGTCGAACAACTCGCCGAAGTCATCCCGGGCGTGCTGCTGCTCACCGCCACCCCGGAACAACTCGGCCAGGACAGCCACTTCGCCCGTCTGCGTCTGCTCGATCCAAACCGTTTCCATGACCTGGCCGCCTTCCGCGCCGAGAGCGACAACTATCGCCCGGTGGCCGAAGCCGTTCAGGAACTGCTCGACAAGGGCCGTCTCTCGGCCAAAGCGCACAAAACCATTCAGGGTTTCCTCGGCAACGAAGGCGAAGCGCTACTGACCGCGGTCAACGATGGCGACACTGAAGCCAGCGCCCGCCTCGTGCGCGAACTGCTTGACCGCCACGGCACCGGCCGCGTGCTGTTCCGTAACACCCGCGCCGCCGTGCAGGGCTTCCCGGAACGCAAACTGCACCCGTACCCGCTGCCATGCCCGGACGAATACCTCGAACTGCCGCTGGGCGAACACGCCGAGCTGTACCCGGAAGTCAGCTTCCAGGCCCAGCCGGACGCCAGCGAAGAAGAGCGCTGGTGGAAATTCGACCCACGCGTCGAGTGGCTGATCGATCAGCTGAAAATGCTCAAGCGCACCAAAGTGCTGGTGATCTGCGCCCACGCCGAAACCGCGATGGACCTGGAAGACGCCCTGCGCGTGCGTTCCGGCATCCCGGCCACGGTGTTCCATGAAGGCATGAACATCCTTGAGCGTGACCGCGCCGCCGCTTACTTCGCGGATGAAGAGTTCGGTGCACAAGTGCTGATCTGCTCGGAAATCGGCAGTGAAGGTCGCAACTTCCAGTTCGCTCACCACTTGGTGCTGTTCGATCTGCCGTCGCACCCGGACCTGCTCGAGCAGCGTATCGGTCGTCTCGACCGGATCGGCCAGAAGCACATCATCGAACTGCACGTGCCGTACCTGGAAACCAGCCCGCAAGAGCGCCTGTTCCAGTGGTACCACGAAGCGCTGAACGCGTTCCTCAACACCTGCCCGACCGGCAACGCTTTGCAGCACCAGTTCGGCCCGCGCCTGCTGCCGCTGCTCGAAGAAGCCGACGACAGCGAGTGGCAAGCGCTGATCGACGAAGCGCGCAGCGAGCGCGAGCGTCTGGAAGCAGAGTTGCACACCGGCCGTGACCGTTTGCTGGAGCTCAACTCCGGCGGCGCTGGCGAAGGTGAAGCGCTGGTCGAGGACATCCTTGAGCAAGACGATCAGTTCGCCCTGCCGATCTACATGGAAACCCTGTTCGACGCGTTCGGCATCGACAGCGAAGACCATTCGGAAAACGCCCTGATCCTCAAGCCGAGCGAGAAGATGCTCGACGCCAGTTTCCCGCTGGGCGACGACGAAGGCGTGACCATCACCTACGACCGCAACCAGGCGCTGTCGCGCGAAGACATGCAGTTCATCACCTGGGAACACCCAATGGTGCAGGGCGGCATGGACCTGGTGCTGTCCGGTTCGATGGGCAACACCGCCGTCGCGCTGATCAAGAACAAGGCGTTGAAGCCGGGCACCGTGCTGCTGGAACTGCTCTACGTCAGCGAAGTGGTCGCGCCGCGTTCGCTGCAACTGGGCCGTTACTTGCCGCCGGCCGCCCTGCGCTGCCTGCTTGATGCCAACGGCAACGACCTGTCGCCACGGGTATCGTTTGAAACGCTGAACGATCAGCTGGAAAGCGTGCCGCGTGCCAGCGCCAACAAGTTCATCCAGGCCCAGCGCGATCAGCTGACGCCACGGATCAACGCCGGTGAAGACAAGATCGCCCCGCGTCACGCCGAGCGCGTGGCCGAGGCCCGTCGCCGTCTGGCGGCCGACACCGATGAAGAACTGGCGCGCCTGACCGCGTTGCAAGCGGTCAATCCGACCGTGCGTGACAGCGAACTGGTGGCGTTGCGTGAACAACGTGAGCAGGGTCTGGCGATGCTGGATAAAGCAGCGTTGCGTCTGGAAGCGATTCGGGTGTTGGTGGCGGGCTAAACCGCCCTGCTCCATCGCTGAAAACAAAAAGGCCCGCAGTGATTCGGGCCTTTTTGTTTGCCTGAAATTCAAGGGTTGATGCTAATTGCCCTATCGCGAGCAGGCTCACTCCTACACTTGGAATGCGTTCCCCTTGTAGGAGTGAGC
>NZ_JBSVXS010000219.1:0-4459 GCF_054070155.1 Pseudomonas sp. SDT291_1_S447 | reverse complement strand
TAGTGGAACAGGCCGACCTTAGGCAACGGATAGCTGTGATCGCGGCCATCGGCGCTGTAGAACGTCAGGCCATCGTCCACGCAGTCGAAACGCGTGGTGAATTCGCTGATCCAGCGAGCGCCGAGTTCGCTCTGATCGTAGGTGTCGAGGCGAGAGTTGTAGGTGCGTGTCCATTCGATCGGGAAGGGGCCGGGCAGGCTGAAATCGGTATGGCTGAGGCTTTCCGAACCCAGGGCAAAGTTGATGCTGAATTCAGTGGCGCATTTACAGGGACCTTTCTCTGGATTGGGCGCGCTTTTCGCTGGGGCTTGCTTGTTGTTAGCACCCAATTCGCCCTCCGCTGCCGTGTGGGTGGCCTTACCAGTCTTCTCGGTATGAACCGCAGCATTCTGGCCATGGGCATTGCGCTTGCGCCACAGGATCACGGCACTGGAGAGGATCTGCAGCAGCCAGCCGATGGAGTTCTGCACATTTTTATCGTCGAGCTTGCTCAACTGCGTGCGCAGTTCCGGGCCCATCGCGCGCAGTTTTCCGGTCTCGGTGGTGATCTGTGTCTGGAGCTTGGTCGACACCAGATTCTGCGCGACGCTGTTGGCCAAGCCCTTGCCTGCCGCTTTCAAGGCGCTGTTGGCGGCCGCTAAAAAGTTGTCGGCCGTCGCGAGGGGGTCGTTGAGCAGTTGGCCACGCCCGACGCTGGCTCTCGCGCTGGCTTCCTCCAGATCACCCTTGGCATCAAACCGGCCAAGGGCCGTTGTTTCGATACCGGTGGCAATCTCGTTGATGATTTCTTCGCCGAGCTTGCCAGCGTCCGCCAGAATCCCCGGCAACTTGCCTTTGGCTTGCTCAACAAAGTCATCGAGGGTGCCGATGATCGAGGCGTTCAGGTGACCGACCAGCACCTCGATCACGGAAGTGCTGAGCAGCAACTTGCCGCTGGCCCTCATCTCCTGACGTACCAGAAACAGCGTCGGGCGCAAGGTCATCCGCGCGGCCGCCATCGACGGCGGCAACGGCAATACGCCGATCAGGTTGATGCCGAGGCTGGCCCACGTGAGCAAGTCGCGTTGCTTGGCGTCCGACAGGGTGACGATGTCACTCAGCGCATCGACCAGCGCCATGATGTTGCCGACCACCGGCAAGAAACCGGCGTAGTTCTTGATCCGGTCAAGCGTGACCACGCCATCGGTGGCGGATTGCAGCCAGGCATCGAAAGCCGCCGCACTGCTGGCGACGTCCTGAACGTCGATGGCATTGAGTGGAACGATGGCGGCTTGGGGCTCACGTTTTGCGACAGCAGTTTCAGTGGTCATCACGGCATCTCACCCGGCGACAAGGTCCGGGCTTTGCGGGCAAAAATTGAAGACCTCAATGAGCGGGCGAGAAAAAGCCGCCTCTCAGAGGTACGCATCAAAGTGAAAAAACGGAATTAGCTGACGACAGCGCCTTTCGGGCCACTGGCGATCAGTGCGGCGCCGCAGGCGGTTTTCATGCCGTCCAGTGCGATGGGGGTGCCATCGACGGTGTAGGTGCTGCTGCCCTCCGCAATCGGGAAAATCCCTTTGCACAATGGGCAACTGACCTTGTGACCGACCCCGGCAATCGGCTTGCCGTTGAGGTCGGTGCGGGAGAAGGCTTCGAGGACCTTGCCACCGTGAGTGGTGGAGTCGCCCAAGCGAATTGCGTCTTTCATTGCGTCATTCCTTTGACCGAGGATGGCTGGCTCGGCGAGCAATCCTGTCTTTCCTGCCTGCGTTCAGCATGAGTTAGTGACGATTTGATATCAAAATCCGTGCCAGCCACTATATGGCCATTACACGGTAAGGGTTTGCGTCCTGTGCCTTAGAGATAAATCGATTTTTTCTGGGGGAAACCGTCTCAAAGTGCGCAAGAAGTTGCGCAGTGCTGTGCAACTTCTTGCGCACTCGGCTACAGGGCCCGTGTGACGTGGGCTGTAGGCGATTGGCGGGCGTTTTTTCGACGACAGGTGCGCAAGAAGTTGCGCACTTGGGCGGCTGATGAATTCTGACAAATCGATGGCGATTGCACTGATCTCAGCGTGAACAGGCGAAGGTCTGCAGTGGATCTTCAGCAGGTTCAAGGTCTGTTTCGCGGTATCCTGCGCGTTCTGATTACGGACGTTTTTCCATGCTGGTGATTTCCAACAACGTGCATCTGCCGGATGCCGAGATCGAACTGACCGCCATCCGCGCGCAAGGCGCCGGTGGGCAGAATGTCAACAAGGTCTCCAGCGCCATGCACTTGCGCTTCGACATACCGGCCTCGTCCTTGCCCGATTTCTACAAGGAGCGGCTGCTGGCGCTGCGCGACAGTCGCATCACCAGCGACGGCGTGTTGATCATCAAGGCCCAGCAGTACCGCACGCAGGAAGCCAACCGCGCCGATGCGCTGGAGCGTCTGGTCGAGCTGATTCTCAGCGCCACCAAAGTCGAAAAGAAGCGCCGTCCGACCAAGCCGACCCTCGGCTCAAAGAAGCGCCGGCTCGAATCGAAAACCAAGCGCGGCAGTATCAAGGCCGGGCGCGGCAAGGTGGATTTCTAGTCTTCGCGATACTTGGCGGTGTGCTTGTACAGATACACGCTCAGTGCCAATCCGCTTAGCGAGGCGAGGGCAGCGAAGAGGAAGATCGAGGCAAAACCGAATCCCGCGGCAATCGCCCCGGCCAATGGCCCGGTGATCCCCAGCGACAAATCGATGAACAGCGAGTAAGCGCCAACGGCTGCGCCACGGCTTGAGGCGGGCACCAGATTCACCGCTTCCACGCCCAGCGCCGGGAACACCAGCGAGAAACCAAAACCGCTTAGTGCCGCACCGGCCAACGCCCAATGAGCGTCCGGTGCCAGCCACAACAGCAGCAGGCCAAGGGTTTCCACCGACAGACAGGCAATCGCCACGCGAAAGCCGCCGAGGCGGTTGATCAGGTTGCCGAACAACAGCCGCGCGCCGATGAAGCTGGCGCCGAACAGGCTCAGGCACAGCACCGCGTTGTCCCAATGCTGGGTGGCGTAATACAGGGTGATGAAGGTGGCGATGGTGCCGAAGCCGATCGAACCCAGTGCCAGACCGCAGCCATGGGGAAACACTTTGCCGAGCACATGCATGAACGGCAGGCGTTCGCCGGCGACAATCGGCGCGGCGGTTTTCGGCCAAGCCAGCGCCAGACCAAGAATCGCCAGCAAGATGATGCTGACGCCCATGCTCCACAATCCCAACTGGCCGACCAGCCACACGCCGAACGGTGCGCCGACCGCCAGTGCGCCGTAACTGGCGATGCCGTTCCAGGAGATCACTTTGGCCGTGTTTGCTGCGCCGACCCGGCCAATGCCCCAGCCGATCGAGCCGGAGCCGACAAGGCTTTCCGCGCTGCCCAGCACCAGACGGCCAATTAACAGACTGATCAAACTGAACATCGGCATGCTCGGGGTCCACGCCGAAATCAGCATGAACACACCGCTCAAGCCGCACCCGGCCAGGCCAATCATCACCGCACGTTTACTGCCCTGATTATCGATGATCTTGCCGGCATACGGGCGGCTGAGCAGGGTCGCGAGGTATTGCACGCTGATCACCAGACCGGCGATCACCGCGCCAAAGCCCAGATCGCTGTGGACGTAACCTGGCAACACCGCGAGCGGAATGCCGATGTTGAGGTAACCGATAAAGGTGAAGAGGACGATGGAAACAACTTGCAGCGTGACCGCCAGGGGGCGCTGGGGTTCTGGCATAGAGGACGACATGGGTAACGATCCACGGGAGCGGCAGATTAGATAGGCTGCTTATGATACCGGCGCGGACGGATCTGGGGCGGGAAAAGTAAAACTATTTGCCGGGTGGACGCTTCAGGATTTGGCCGGGGCAACCAGTTGTGTGGTGACCAGCGCCGCCAGGGCATTTTCTTCGCTGCCGAAACGGGCGAGCAGGGCGGCTTGTTTCTCGGGGGAGAGACGATTCCAGATCTCGATCATTTTCTCGGTGGCGCCGATCAGTACGGCAGCTTGGCTTTCAGAGAATTCGTCGGTCATGGCGGGCTCGGGGTTCAGGCAGTGTGGAAAGCGCATGTTAGCGCTTTCCACACGGTCTGTACGACGGGTCTTACTCTTCGTTGTCGGCCGGGCGGCTCTCAACGGCTTCTTTCGGCTCGGGTTGCCCCGCGCCGGCTTGTTGCGTGGTCGTCTGCTCAGGTACGTGCAGGCTTGGGAAGGGGAGATTAGGAATCTCGTGCATGGTTGCGCTCCTCGCTAAGTCTGTTGATAGATCTGGTAGATCCGCGCTTCTTGAAAGCCTGCGCAGGATACAGCAGGAAAAATGACAATCAGACTTTTAATTCAAATTAATGCGACAGATGGCCGCAGGGGGCGCAAAAACGAAAGGTCACCACAAAACAAATGTAGGAGTGAGCCTGCTCGCGATAGCGGTGTATCAGTCAACTAAGATGCTGGCT
>NZ_JBSVXS010000218.1:0-4491 GCF_054070155.1 Pseudomonas sp. SDT291_1_S447 | reverse complement strand
GTTATTGACTGACACTAAGCCATCGCGAGCAGGCTCACTCCTACAGGTAGCGTTGTGTAGGCAGGTTACTCGGTGATGGTAGGAATCTTGCGCGGTGCCATGAAGTACATCCACGTCAGCGCAATGAAATACATCGCCGGAATCAGCGTGAACAACACGGTGTAGTTGTTGTTGGTCACGGTGAGGATATGGCCGACGATCTGGGTCATGAACATCCCGCCGATGGCTGCGCACATACCACCGAAACCGAACACCGTGCTCATCATGTGCTTGGGCGTGTAGTCCATCACCAGGCTCCAGATGTTCGCCGTCCAGGCCTGGTGCGCACCGATGGCCAGAGAGATCGCCGCGACTGCAACCCACAGATTGGCTGAACCGGCCGCCATGACCACGCCGATGATGCAGCAGGCAAACAGGAACATCGACAGTAGCCGCGCTTTGATCGAGTTCATCCCGCGACCGATCAGGAACGAAGACAGAATGCCGCCACCGACGCTGCCGAAGTCGGCCGTGACGTAGATGATGATCAGCGGAATACCCATCTGGGTGACGTTGATGCCCAGGTTGTATTGCTGATTGAGGAACGGCGGCAGCCAGTACAGGTAGAACCAGAACACCGGCGCGGTCAGCGAGTAGGCGAGGGCGAAGGCCCAGGTACCGCGCATCCGCAGAATCTTCGAGAACGGTACGCGGGCCTGTTCCGGTTCGACTTCTTGCTGGATGTAGTCCAGTTCGGATTGTTTAACGCTCGGATGATCTTCCGGGTTGAAGTATTTCAAGCCCCAGAACAGCAACCAGATACCGCCCAGTGCCGCCATGCACAGGAACGCCGCTTGCCAGCCCCAGACATGCAGGACCAGCGGCAGCAGCATCGGCGTGAACATCGCGCCGACGTTGGTGCCGGCGTTGAAGATGCCGGTGGCGACTGCACGTTCGCCGGCCGGGAACCACAGGCGCGTGGTTTTCACGCAGGCCGGGTAGTTCGCCGCTTCAGTCAGACCGAGAATAAATCGGCAGACCATAAAGCCAACGGCCGACGTCGCCAGACCGTGGGCGCCGGTGGCCAGGCTCCAGAGCAGCACGGCGCAGAAGAACACGCGTTTGACGCCGACCCGGTCGATCAAGCGACCTTGCAGGACGAAACCGATCGCGTAGCCGACCTGAAACCAGAAGTTGATGTTGGCGTAATCCATCGCCGTCCAGCTCATTTCCTTGGCGAGGATTGGCTGCATGACGCCGAGGGCGGCGCGGTCGATGTAGTTCAGGGTAGTGGCGAAAAACACCAGCGCCAGCATGCCCCAACGGGTCTTGCCGACAGCCATGGCGCCGCGGATCTTGTCGCCGATGCCACCCGTGGCAGTGCTCATGGCCGGAGCCATGCGGGAAGTCTGTGAAGGAATCATGTGTTCCACCCGTTTTTGGATTTGTTATTTGGTGTGCTTTTTACTTGCACGCTGCGACCGGCGGTTCAGATCCGGACTCAATGTGCAGTCGATGTTGGGCAGTGGACGAAAAATCGTCAATTCGCCAAACCGCCATTGTGTTCGATAATCGCACGCAAAACTAACCGGGTAGTACACTTTAAATTGCTGCGCGCGGGGATGCAGCCAATAATTTCCCTCACTATAAAAACCATCCTGTGTAGGCGCTGCCGCAGGCTGCGATCTTTTGATTTTGCTTTCCGCAATAAAGATCAAACGATTGCAGGCTTTCGCGGCTCCTACAGTAAAGATAAAGCGGCGCAGTCCGGGAGTTGAAACATGCAGCGTTCCATTGCCACCGTTTCCTTGAGCGGCACCCTGCCGGAAAAACTCGAAGCCATTGCCGCCGCCGGGTTCGACGGGGTGGAGATTTTCGAAAACGACCTCCTGTACTACGACGGCAGTCCGAGGGAAATTAAACAGATGTGCGCCGACCTCGGTATCGCCATCACCCTGTTTCAGCCGTTCCGCGATTTCGAAGGCTGCCGCCGCGATCGCCTCGCGCGCAATCTCGAGCGGGCCGAGCGCAAGTTCGACCTGATGCAGGAACTGGGTACCGACCTGGTATTGGTCTGCAGTAACGCCTCGGCCGACAGCGTCGGCGATCAGCAAATTCTAGTCGATGATCTGCGCCTGTTGGCCGAGCACGCTGGCGCGCGTGGCTTGCGCATTGGTTACGAAGCGCTGGCGTGGGGCCGTCACGTCAACACTTATCAACAGGTCTGGGACATCGTGCGTCAGGCCGATCACCCGAGCCTCGGCGTATTGCTCGACAGTTTTCACACCTTGTCGTTGAAGGGCGATCCAAGCGCTATTGCCAACATTCCGGGCGAGAAGATCTTCTTCGTACAAATGGCTGATGCACCGATCCTGCAGATGGACGTGTTGGAGTGGAGCCGGCACTTCCGCTGTTTCCCGGGGCAGGGCGAATTCGATTTGCCGGGGTTCCTCGCGCCGATCATTCAAAGCGGTTACACCGGGCCGCTGTCGCTGGAAATCTTCAACGACGGCTTCCGCGCCGCACCGCCACGGGCCAATGCCGCCGACGGTTTGCGCTCGCTGCTGTATCTGGAAGAGAAGACCCGCCAGCGTCTTGAGCAGGAAACCAAACCTGTGGCCAACCGCGAAATTCTCTTCGAAACGCCGAAGGCCAGCGAGTACAACGGCATCGAGTTTCTTGAGTTCGCCGTGGATGAAAGCCTCGGCGCCAAGCTGTCGAACTGGCTGGAGCGCCTCGGGTTCGTCAAGGCCGGGCAGCACCGCTCCAAGAGCGTGAGTCTGCTACGTCAGGGCGACATCAATCTGATCCTCAACTCTGAACCCTATTCCTTCGCTCACAGCTTTTTCGAGGCTCACGGCCCGTCGCTGTGCGCCACCGCTGTGCGGGTCAAGGACAGTGCCAGTGCGTTAGCCCGCGCCGTCGCTTACAAAGGTCAGCCCTATCGCGGACTGGTCGGCCCCAATGAACTGGAGCTGGCGGCAGTGCGGGCCCCGGACGGTAGCCTGATCTATCTGGTCGATGAACAGGCTGATGTCTACGGCACCGATTTCAATCTGCTGGCAGATGCCCCGGCCCGTGGCGGTCTCAAGCGTATCGATCACATGGCCATGGCGCTGCCGGCCGACAGCCTCGACAGTTGGGTGCTGTTCTACAAGAGCCTGCTGGATTTCGAGGCGGACGATGAAGTGGTACTGCCCGATCCGTATGGGCTGGTGAAGAGCCGCGCATTGCGCAGTCGCGACAGTTCGATCCGCTTGCCGCTGAACATTTCCGAGAACCGCAACACCGCGATCTCCCACGCGTTGTCGAGTTACCGTGGCTCGGGTGTGCACCATATCGCCTTCGATTGTGACGACATCTTCGCCGAAGTCAGCCGCGCCAAAGAAGCCGGCGTGCCATTACTGGATATCCCGCTGAACTATTACGACGACCTTGCTGCGCGCTTCGATTTCGACGACGAATTCCTCAGCGAACTGGCGTATTACAACGTCTTGTACGACCGTGATGCGCAGGGTGGCGAGCTGTTCCACGTCTACACCGAGCCGTTCGAAGGGCGTTTCTTCTTCGAGATCATCCAGCGCAAAAACGGCTATGCCGGTTACGGCGCAGCGAACGTCGCGGTGCGTCTGGCGGCCATGGCCAAATCACGCAGTGGTGCAGTGCGCCAGGCGAAGTTGTAGGAAATTCGTAAACGCGGGATTAAACACAGGTCCCGCAGCTTCCTTCACTGTGCTGTGCGGCCCATAATCGCCGCCTGTGCAGTGATGGCCGTGAGCCCGCAATGACGATGAATACAGAACTTTCCGCAGCTTCTGAAGTTTCCGCTGTAGAGCCGCGCAAGAGTCGCAAGAACAACCCGGAAAAGACCCGCGAGAACATCCTGCAGGAGGCGATCGTCGAGTTCGTCCAGCAAGGCTTGTCCGGCGCTCGCGTCGACGCAATTGCCGAGCGTATCCACACCTCCAAACGCATGATCTATTACTACTTCGGCAGTAAGGAGCAGTTGTACGTCGAGGTGCTGGAGAAGCTTTACGGTGATATCCGCAGCACCGAAAACCGTTTGCACCTGGCCGAGCTGGCGCCGGTGGAAGCGATTCGCCGATTGGTCGAGTTCACCTTCGATCACCACGACCGCAACGTCGATTTCGTGCGCATCGTCAGCATCGAAAATATCCACAACGCTGAATACGTGAAGCGTTCCGATGCAATCAAGGCGATGAACAACACCATCCTCGATTCGCTCGGTGAGATTCTGCGTCGTGGCGCTGAAGAGGGGGTATTCCGCACCGGGCTGGACGCGCTGGATGTGCACTTGCTGATCAGTTCGTTCTGCTTCTATCGCGTATCGAACCGGCACACGTTTGGCGAGATTTTTCAGATCGATCTGCCGGATGAAAGCGTCAAGCAACGTCATCGCGAGATGATTTGCGAGTCGGTGTTGCGCTACCTGCAGGCCTGACGCTGACCCCCTGTAGGAGTGAGCCTGCTCGCGATGGCGGTGTGTCAGGC
>NZ_JBSVXS010000217.1:0-4515 GCF_054070155.1 Pseudomonas sp. SDT291_1_S447 | reverse complement strand
ATTCTGTGTGTCCGACACACCGCTATCGCGAGCAGGCTCACTCCTACAATGGATCTCTGTGTAGCTGAGATACGGGTCAGGCAGAAATAATCCGGTTCTTGCCCTGTCGCTTGGCCTCATACATGGCCGCATCCGCGCGGGCGAACAGGCTGTCGAGGCTTTCGTCTTCCCCGGTAAGGCTGGTCAGCCCTTGGCTGACAGTGATGCCGAACGTCTGGCCGTCATGGCTGAAACTCAACCGCTGAATCTCCTGCTGCAGTCGCTCGGCCACTTGCATGGCCATGTCCGGTGCGCACCCTGGAAACACCGCCGCAAACTCTTCCCCGCCAATCCGCCCGAACAGATCACCTCGCCGCAACGAGCCACGCCCGCACTCAGCGATCCGCTGCAACACGTTGTCGCCTTCGGGATGGCCGTAACTGTCGTTGATCATTTTGAAGTCATCGATATCCAGCAGCAGAAAGGCCATCTGCGAACCATGCACACGTGCCTCTTCGAACTCGCGGTTGGCGCACTCGAAGAAGTGCCGACGATTGCTGCTTTGCGTCAATACGTCGGTGGTCGCCAAGCGATGCAGCTCGGTTTCCATCTGCTTCTTGTCAGTGATGTCTTCGGCAATGCCGACGATGATGACCGGTTGACCGGGTTCGTCCTGACGGTTGATGAAACACTTGTCGCTGAGCCAGCGCACCTGACCGTCGGCGGCGATGATGCGGTATTCGCGATCTTCCACCGCACCTTTGTGCAGGACTTCGGCAAGGCTGCGTTCGGCGTATTCCAGGTCGTCGGGGTAGATGCTGTCGCGCCATTGGTTGTAGTCGGCGAGCAGGAGGCCGGCGGAGCGACCGAAAATCCGTTCATAGGCGGGACTGACGTACAGCACCTGACGGGTTTCCCAGTTGAAAGCCCAAAGTACGGCGTTGACGCTGACCAGCAATGAGCTGAACAGCTGCTCGCGTTCGCTTAGCCGAGCGACTTCGCCTTGGGCGTGCATCAACGCCATGAGGGTTTGCGCGGCCTCGGGCCACTGCGGGAAGGATGAGTCTTTTTGATTGTTGTTGACCATCGGCACAGATCTCAAAGGACGTGCCGCAATTCGACAACGGCCACAGTACAGCCCGCCGGGATGGCGAAGTGTCTTTGAGATAGGCGATTTTTAGCGAAGTTCCGAAGGGTGCACCCGGGAGCCGGGTGCACCGATCAACGGTCTCAGACCGCCGCAGGACGCAGCGAGTAGGTTTTCAACTGGTCAGCGAATTCACGCAGGGACTGGATGCCACTGGCTTCTGCCTCGTGAATCCACTCCTTGATTGCGGCGAGCATGTCGTGGCCATTTGCGCTGGTCTTGACCCAGATCTGCTGCAGGGCCAGGCGTTTTTCGTAAATTACCTTCAACGCCTGACTGTGCTCGAGCATGGTCTGGATGCGCAAGTGATGACGGTCTTCCAGCAGGCTGGTTTCCCGTGACAGCAGGCGTTTGGCGCGGTGGAACTGGTGGCGCACCGAATGATCGACCTTGGCCAGCTCTTGCTTGACCAGCGGACCGATCACCAACTTGCGGTACTGGGCCATGATCTGGAAGCGGTTGTTGAGGATCGCCATGGCGGTGTCCATGTCCAGACTGCCCTTGCCTTCAACGCGGTGGGCAATCGGCGCTACACGCTGAACCTTGGCCAGACGCAGGAAGCAGAAGACTTTGATCCACGCCCAACCGAGGTCGAACTCCCACTTCTTCACCGACAGCTTGGCCGAGTTAGGGTAGGTGTGATGGTTGTTGTGCAGTTCTTCGCCGCCGATCAGGATGCCCCACGGCACCAGATTGGTCGCCGCGTCGCGGCATTCGAAGTTGCGGTAACCGACAGCATGGCCCAGACCGTTGATGACGCCAGCAGCCCAAACCGGGATCCACATCATCTGGATCGCCCAGATGGTGATGCCGATGGTGCCGAACAGCAGCAGGTCGATAACGCCCATGATCGCCACGCCCAGCAGAGGGTAGCGGCTGTAGACGTTGCGCTCGATCCAGTCTTCGGGGCAGTTTTTGCCGTAGATGCGCAGGGTCTCCGGGTTCTGCGCTTCGGCGCGATATAGCTCGGCGCCGGTACGCAGCACAGTGGAAAGACCTTTGATGACCGGGCTGTGCGGGTCGTCTTCGGTTTCGCATTTGGCGTGGTGTTTACGGTGGATGGCAGTCCACTCGCGGGTGTTCTGCGCCGTGGTCAGCCACAGCCAGAAACGGAAAAAGTGCTTCAGGCCAGCATTCAGCTCCAGCGAGCGATGGGCCGAGTAGCGGTGCAGATAGACCGTGACGGCAACAATCGTCACGTGGGTCATCAGCAGGGTGACTGCGACCAGAGACCAGGCCGACAAGCCAAGAAAACCTTCGTACCACATAGGCTATAGGGCCCTCGATAAAGATAAAAACAGCCGTTGCATTATCACCAAGCACACAGATAAAACCAGTCGCCCTTTCAGATAAGAGTCGCTGAATGTTTCTTGACCTATAATTCCAACCTTTTTGTAGGGACATGGATAGCCGAATGCCTGCCACTTACCGCGATGCTTTGCGTGCAGCGTTGCTCTATCTCGTGCTTGCTGCCGTCTGGCTGCAAGGTACTGATCATTTATTAAACAATTTCTTCGATAACTCGGTCGATCTTGCCCGGTGGCAACTGATCAACGGTTACGTCTTTGCGGCGCTCAGCGCCGGGCTGATTTTCCTGGCGCGGGCGCGATTGTGTGAGTTTCTCGGGATTGGCGCGCGTTTGCGCGAGCGGCACGCCGATCGAGAACGCTTGCGTCAGGCCGCGGCGGTATTCGATTGCACCCGCGAAGGCGTGTTGGTGACCAACCATCATGGGCTGATCGTGCACGTCAATCGCGCCTTCATGGAGATCACCGGTTATCAGCGTGAAGAAGTCATTGGGCAGCCGCCGAGGCTGTTCAAATCCGGCCACCATCCGCCAGGGTTCTATCAGGCAATGTTTGCCACGCTTGAGTCGCAAGGCGAATGGAGCGGTGAAATCTGGAACCGGCGAAAAAGCGGCGAGATTTATCCACAGTGGCAGACCATCCGGGTCATTCACGATGATCAGGGCCGGCTCAGCCATTACGTCGCGGTGTTTTCCGACATCAGCGCCATCAAGGATTCCGAGCATGAACTCAAGCACCTCGCGCACCACGATCCGCTGACCGACCTGCCCAATCGTCTGCTGTTCAGCGACCGCGCCGAACAGGCGTTGGCCTCGGCGCAAAATCACAAGCGCGGCTGTGCATTGCTGATGCTCGATCTCGATCATTTCAAAATGATCAACGACAGCCTCGGCCATAACATCGGCGATCGCTTGCTCAAGGCTGTGGCGGCGCGTTTGCAAGAACTGTTTGGTCCCGGCATTACTCTGGCGCGCCTGGGCGGCGACGAGTTCGCGGTGTTGGCAGAGAGTTGTCCACAGCCGGTGCAGGCAGCAGCGCTGGCGCAACGGATTCTCGATGCACTGAAGGAGCCGTTCAGCATTGATGGCAATCAGTTGTTCATCAACGCCAGCCTCGGCATCAGTCTGTTCCCCAGCGATGCGCTAAGCGCCGAGCAACTGTTGCGCAATGCCGATGCGGCGCTGTTCAAGGCCAAGAGCAGCGGCCGCAACGGTTATGCCTTGTATACCGAAGAACTTACCGCCCACGCCCAGCAACGGGTGGAAATCGCTTTCGAACTGCGTCGGGCGCTGGAACAGCAGGAACTGCGGGTTTATTACCAACCCGTGCATGATTTGAAAACCAGTCGCCTGATCGGCGTTGAGGCACTGGTGCGCTGGCAGCATCCGCAGCGTGGCCTAGTGTCGCCAGCGGAATTCATTCCGATAGCCGAGCGCACTGGGCTGATCGCCGAAATCGACGCGTGGGTGATGCAACAGGCGTGTCGACAAATGTGCCAGTGGCAGCAGGCCGGGATCGTGCTGTCGTTTGTCGCGGTGAATGTTTCGTCGCGGTTGTTCGCCCGGCGCGAGTTGTACCAGCAAGTAGCGCAGGTGCTGCACGACACCGGCCTGGATCCGGCGTATCTCGAACTGGAAGTCACCGAAAGCGCGGTGATGGACGATCCGGAAGTGGCGCTGGAGCAGATGCATCGTTTGCGCGAGTTGGGCATTCGCCTGGCCATCGATGATTTCGGCACGGGCTACTCGTCGCTGCTGCGGCTCAAGCGCTTGCCGGTGCAGAAACTGAAGATCGATCAGGGCTTCGTCGCCGGCTTGCCGTGGGACGAGGATGACGCGGCAATTGTCCGGGTGATCATCGCGCTGGCCCGGAGCATGGGCATGCAGGTGCATGCCGAGGGTATCGAACAGGTTGAGCAGGCGGCGTTTTTGCTGGAGCAGGAATGTGATCTAGGGCAGGGGTACTGGTTTGGGCGGCCGGTTCCGGAACTGGAGATTGATTGGGCGAGAACTCCGGTGATTATTGGTTAAAAGATCAAAAGATCGCAGCCTTCGGCAGCTCCTACACAATTCCTGTAGGAGC
>NZ_JBSVXS010000216.1:0-4533 GCF_054070155.1 Pseudomonas sp. SDT291_1_S447 | reverse complement strand
CTTTTGATCTTCTAAAAGCAAAGTCAAAAGATCGCAGCCTGCGGCAGCTCCTACAGTTTGGATCAGTGGGATTTGCTGAAGCGTTGCACGAGCTTCATAACGACCACGAAGAAGACAGGCACAAAGATCACTGCCAGCGTGGCGGTGATCATCCCGCCGATCACCCCGGTGCCGATCGCTTGCTGACTCGCCGAGCTTGCGCCAGTGGCAATCGCGAGCGGCACCACACCGAGAATGAACGCCAGCGACGTCATCACGATCGGCCGCAGACGCAGGCGTGCTGCCTGCAACGTCGCATCGATCAGATCGTGACCTTCGTCGTACAGGCTCTTGGCGAACTCGATGATCAGGATCGCGTTCTTCGCCGACAGACCGATGATGGTGATCAGGCCAACCTTGAAGAACACATCGTTGGGCATTCCGCGCAGCGTCACGGCCAGCACCGCGCCGAGCACGCCCAGCGGCACCACCAGCAACACCGAGGTCGGAATCGACCAACTCTCGTACAGCGCCGCCAGACACAGGAACACCACCAATAGCGACAAACCGAGCAGGATCGCTGCCTGGTTGCCGGACAAGCGTTCCTGCAACGACAGACCGGTCCATTCCTGTCCCAGGCCTTTCGGCCCCTGCGCCACCAGACGTTCGATTTCCGCCATGGCCTCACCGGTACTGTGCCCCGGTGATGGTTCGCCGGAAATCGCGATCGCCGGATAGCCGTTGTAACGGGTCAACTGCGCCGGGCCCTGAATCCAGTTGGCCTGGACGAACGCCGACAGCGGCACCATGTGCCCGGCGTTGTTGCGCACATGCATTTTCAGCAGATCGGCCACCTGGCTGCGTTGATCGCCTTCGGCTTGCACGACAACGCGCTGCATGCGCCCCTGATTGGGAAAATCGTTGATGTAGCTGGAACCGACGGCAGTGGACAGCACGTTGCCAATGTCGGCAAACGACACGCCCAAGGCATTCGCCTGTTTACGATCCACGATCAGTTGCACTTGTGGCGCTTCGGCCAGCGCGCTTTCACGCACGTTCATCAGCACCGGGCTTTTCTCGGCGGCAGCCAGCAACTCAGTACGTGCCTGCATCAAGGTCGCATGGCCGAGGCCGCCGCGATCCTGCAAACGGAACTCGAAACCGCTCGAGGTGCCGAGGCCATCCACGGGCGGAGGCAACACCGAGAACGCCATGGCGTCCTTGATTTCACTCAGGGCGATATTGGCGCGATCGGCAATCGAGCTGGCCGCATCATCACTGCTGCGCTGCGACCAGTCCTTCAGTGTCGAGAACGTCAGCGCCGCGTTCTGGCCGCTACCGGAGAAGCTGAAACCGAGGATCACCACCGTGTCACTGATCCCCGGCTCGCCGGCGTTATGCGCCTCAAGCTGTTCAGCCACGGCCACCGTACGATTCTTGGTCGCACCGGGCGGCAGCTGAATGTCAGTGATGGTGTAGCCCTGATCTTCCACCGGCAGGAACGAGGAGGGCAGACGCGCGAAGCACAGGCCCAGTCCTACCAACAGCACAACGTAGATCAGCAGGTAACGGCCGCTGCGTTTCAACGCATAGCCGACCCAGCCTTGATAACGATCGGTCAGGTGCTCGAAGCGGCGGTTGAACCAGCCGAAGAACCCGGATTTCTCGTGATGCTCGCCTTTGGCAATCGGCTTGAGCAGTGTCGCGCACAGTGCCGGCGTCAGGGTCAGGGCGAGGAACGCCGAGAACAGAATCGACGTCGCCATCGACAGCGAGAACTGCTGGTAAATCACCCCGACCGAACCTTGCATGAACGCCATCGGAATGAACACCGCGACCAGCACCAGCGTGATGCCGATGATCGCGCCAGTGATCTGCGTCATGGCTTTGCGCGTGGCTTCCTTGGGCGACAGACCCTCGGTGGCCATGATCCGCTCGACGTTCTCGACCACGACAATCGCGTCGTCGACCAGAATGCCGATGGCCAGCACCATGCCGAACATGGTCAGCACGTTGATCGAGAAACCCAGCGCGAGCATGGTTGCGAATGTGCCCATCAAAGCCACCGGCACCACCAGCGTCGGGATCAGCGTGTAGCGCACGTTCTGCAGGAACAGGAACATCACCGCGAACACCAGCAACATCGCCTCGCCAAGTGTGTAAATCACTTTGGTGATCGAGACTTTGACGAACGGCGAAGTGTCGTACGGGATCTTGTATTCCACGCCCACCGGGAAGTAGCGCGACAGTTCATCCATCTTCGCCCGCACCAGGGTTGCGGTGTTCAGTGCGTTGGCACCCGGCGACAACTGCACGCCGACGGCGGTGGACGGCTTACCGTTTAGGCGCGTACCGAACTGGTATTCCTGACTGCCGATCTCGACCCGCGCGACGTCACCGATACGCACAGTGGAACCATCGCGATTGGCTTTGAGGACAATGTCGGCAAACTCTTGCGGCGTCGATAACTGACCTTTCACCAGAATGGTCGCGGTGATTTCCTGGCTCGACGGATTGGGCAGATCACCGATGCTGCCGGCGGACACCTGAGCGTTCTGCGCGACGATGGCTTCATTGACGTCAGCCGGTGTCAGGTTGAACGCGATCAGCTTCTGCGGATCGATCCAGATGCGCATGGCCCGCTCGGCGCCGTACAACTGCGCCTTGCCGACACCGTCCAGACGCTTGATCTCGTTCATCACATTACGCGCCAGATAATCACTGAGCGCTACGTCATCGAGCTTGCCGTCGCTGGACGTCAGGGTGATCAGCAAGAGAAAACCGGACGAGACTTTTTCGACCTGCAAACCTTGCTGATTGACCGCTTGCGGCAGGCGCGACTCGACTACCTTGAGGCGGTTTTGCACGTCGACCTGCGCCAGTTCCGGGTTGGTGCCCGGCTGGAACGTGGCTTTGATCGTCGCGCTGCCAAGGCTGCTCTGCGATTCGAAGTACAGCAGATGATCGGCGCCGTTGAGTTCTTCCTCGATCAGGCTGACCACGCTTTCATCGACGGTCTGCGCCGAGGCGCCGGGATACACGGCATAGATTTCGATCTGCGGCGGGGCGACATCGGGGTATTGCGCCACCGGCAACTGCGGGATGGCCAGCGCACCGGCCAACAGGATGAACAACGCGACGACCCAGGCAAACACCGGGCGGTCGATAAAGAACTGCGGCATAGAAAAGCGTCCTGCTTACTGACCAGAGGTCTGGGCAAGTGGAAGAGGGGAGTCGTCGATCTGCACGGTTTCGCCGGGACGGGCGTGTTGCAGGCCTTCGATGACGATGCGGTCGCCGGGCTTGAGGCCGCCGGTGACGATCCAGCGATTGTTCTGCACCGCGCCGAGTTGTACCGGTTGTTCGGCGACGCGCATTTGCTCATCGACGGTCAAAACCTGGGCAATGCCGGCGCTGTCACGCTGCACGGCACGTTGCGGTACGGTGATGCCGTTCTGGATAGTTGCCTGCTCGAGGCGCACGCGGATGAAACTGCCCGGCAGCAAGTCGAGATCCGGGTTGGGGAATTCGCTGCGCAGGATGATCTGGCCAGTGCCCGGGTCGACGGTGATGTCGCTGAAGAGCAATTTGCCCGGCAGTGGATACAGGCTGCCGTCATCCTGAATCAGCGTGGCTTTGACCTGATCCTGGCCGACTTCCTGCAACTGTCCGGAGCGGAACGCGCGGCGCAATTCGTTGAGTTCACGGGTCGACTGGGTGAGGTCGGCGTGGATCGGGTTGAGCTGCTGGATCAGCGCCAGTGGTGTGGTTTCGTTTTGCCCGACCAGTGCGCCTTCGGTCACCAGTGCGCGGCCAACACGCCCGGAAATCGGTGCAGTGACGGTGGCATAACCGAGGTTCAGTTTTGCGCGCTCGACGGCAGCCTTGTTGGCCGCAACGTCAGCGGCAGTTTGCCTGGCATTGGCGCGGGCGTTGTCGTAGTCCTGGCCGCTAATGGCCTGGTCATCGATCAACTGGGCATAGCGCTGCTCTTGCAGTTTGGCCTGGAAGGCATTGGCTTCTGCCTTGCGCAACGCGGCTTCGGCGCTGTCGAGGTCCGCCTTGAACGGCGCCGGGTCGATGCGGAACAGCACGTCGCCCTTTTTCACGTCGCTGCCTTCGCGGAAGGTGCGCTGCAAGACCACGCCGGCCACCCGTGCCCTCACTTCGGCGATGCGTGGCGCAGCGATGCGGCCGCTGAGTTCGCTGCTGATCGTCAGGGGATGCGCTTCGATCGTCTCGATGCGCACCGTGGCCGGTGGCGTCTGATCCTCTGCCTTCGAGGACGAATCACAGGCGCTCAGCGTCAGCGCCATCGCGATCAGGCCGAGCCCGGCCAGCAGTTTGTTCGACATGTACAACCCCCAATATTGATGTCCGCATCCTACGGGCAGACGCCGAGATTAGCGGTGAAGCTTTGTAGGCGCTGTGTGAAATTGTGTAAGGGTTTTGCTCAGGGATGGGCGAGGGCGTATATCCTTCAGGTCTTGAATTCTTTTGTGACGGTTAAACCGCTTTCGCGAGCAAGCTCGCTCCCACACGGGTTTTGTGAAC
>NZ_JBSVXS010000215.1:0-4546 GCF_054070155.1 Pseudomonas sp. SDT291_1_S447 | reverse complement strand
TTTCTTCAGGAAGCTCACCGTCCACTGTGGGAGCTGGCTTGCCAGCGATGGCGGCCTGGAGGTCAGGTGCAAACAATGCTGCGATTGCCGCAGGATTCGACGGAAAATAGAAGTGCACATAAGAGGCCGTCATCCGCCCTTCCCGATAAACCGCCTCAGCACCGCGCCCGCCATTCGGGCTCAAGCCACGGGCAATCGGCGTCAGTTCGGTGGTGGTCAGGGAATGATGATAAGTGTGCCCACGCAACGATCCTTCCGGCAAATCCACTGCTTGCAGCGCCAGTGCAGCCAGACGTTTTTGCATCACCGCGTCGCCCTTCAGCAGCCCAACCAACTCAGCGCGAGTGCCTTCAACGTCAGTCAAAGAATCCAGCAAATACAGCATCCCGCCGCACTCAGCGAGCAACGGTTTCCCCGCAGCATGATGCGCACGGATCGCCTCAAGCATCGCGGTGTTCTGCGACAACACAACGTGGTGCAGTTCCGGATACCCACCAGGCAAATACACGCTATCCGCCTCCGGCAATTGCGTATCGCGGATCGGCGAGAAGAAACTCAACTCAGCACCCATCGCCCGCAGCAGATCCAGACTCGCACCATAAATGAAGGCAAACGCCTCATCACGGGCGACAGCAATGCGCACATTTTTCAGCAACGGTTCGACGGCGATCACATCAGGCGCGGCGAATTCCACGGCCGGTGGCAGCGCTACCTCGCAACTGCTGGCCAATGCATCGGCGGCGGCATCGAGACGCGCATCGAGATCATTCAGTTCGCTGGCCTGGACCAGGCCGAGATGGCGACTCGGCAGTTCGATACCGGTCTCGCGGGACAATGCGCCGTACCAGCGAAGGCCTTCGGTGAGGCTGCCTTCGAGCAACTGCGCATGCCGCAACGTGCCGACACGGTTGGCCAACACGCCGGCAAACGGCAGATCCGGCTGATACTTCGCCAGGCCCAGCGCCAACGCACCAAAGGTCTGCGCCATGGCCGTCCCATCAATCACGCCGAGCACCGGCACGCCGAAGTGCCGCGCCAGATCAGCGCTGGATGGCGTGCCGTCGAACAGACCCATCACGCCTTCAATCAGAATCAGATCCGCCTCCGCGGCGGCTTCCCACAACAGCCGACGACTTTCCTGCTCGCCGACCATCCACATGTCCAGCTGATACACCGGCGCACCGCTGGCGCGCTCGAGAATCATCGGATCAAGAAAATCCGGGCCGCATTTGAACACGCGCACTTTGCGCCCCTGATTGCGATGCAAACGGGCCAGTGCGGCGGTGACGGTGGTCTTGCCCTGACCGGAGGCCGGCGCGGCGATAAGCACCGCCGGGCAGTGACGTGGTTGATTCAAAGTTCGACGCCTTTCTGCGCTTTGATGCCCGCCTGGAAGGCGTGTTTGAGCATGCCCATTTCAGTCACGGTGTCGCCCATTTCGATCATTTCCGGCTTGGCCGCGCGACCGGTGACGATCACATGCTGCATCGGCGGACGCGCCTGCAAATCGCTGAGCACCTGATCGAGATCGAGGTAGCCGTGCTTGAGGGCGATGTTCAGTTCGTCGAGCACCACCAGACCGATCGACGGATCGCGCAGCAGTTCGCGGGACACAGCCCACGCGGCTTCGGCGGCGGCGATGTCGCGCTGACGATCCTGGGTTTCCCAGGTGAAGCCCTCGCCCATCACATGAAAGCGCACTTGCTCAGGGAAGCGGCGGAAAAACAGCTCTTCGCCGGTGCTGTTGCGGCCCTTGATGAACTGCACCACACCGCACTGCATGCCGTGGCCCATGGCGCGGGCGAGCATGCCGAACGCCGAACTGCTTTTGCCTTTGCCATTGCCGGTCAGCACCAGCACCAGGCCGCACTCGTCAGGCGAGTTGGCGATGCGTTCGTCGATCACGGCTTTTTTGCGCTGCATACGCGCCAGATGGCGTTCGTCGCGCTCGGGGGAATCAGTCATGGGGGAGCTCTCCGTTGAGGCTGGATAACGGCGGGCAGGCACAAGAATAGACGGCAAAAAGCCTGGCATCGCCCACCGTGATGCCGCTGGATGGATCAGGCCGGTCTCCGGGCTCATGAGCGGCGTATGCCTGACTGCGCGCCTTCCCGCTTCTGTCGAGGCAGTGGCTCAAGGCGCAGTTTTCACTCATTTACCGTTGCGGGGGCAGCGCCGGGATCGTGGTGGTTCTTCGCTTGAAGACAACCCTCACCGGCTTCCCTGTTTCACTCTGTCGACGCAGGTCACAGAGCACCTGAAACAAGCCGCGAAGGTTAGAGGGTTGGGGGTGGAGCGTCAATTAAAGAGGCGGTCATCGGGCGAATAACTGCCGCCGATCAATTATCTGACGCCAATCTTGTGCCACACTGATACAAATGATATCAAAGAGCCATGCTTTTCCCGAAAAGCCCAATACAACAATAAAGGATGATGACGATGCAAGGCATGATCATCAGCAACCCGCGCCTGGAATTTCTGCGCCCGGTGCTTGAACGCTGGTTTGACTGTATCGACCGCTACAACGCCGTGCGCGGCGACAGCGACACCCCTTACTGGCATGACGAGAAAGCCAATCTCGGATTGCTCTCGGCCGCAGCCTGGATGGCCGAGCTGGTCACTTTGAATGACACTGCCACGCGCAAACAGAATGAAGAAGGCGAGCGCAATGCCCGCGCCGATCTGTTTCTCGCCGGCGCCGAAGACCGCGCCTTTATCCAGGCCACTCAGCGCTGGCCAAAGGTTACCAACCTCAATCTGACTCAAGCCCTGCTCGACATCACCAACGACGCCAAGCGCATCAGCTACGCCAGCGATCTCAAGCTTGGCTGCCTGTTTGTCGCGCCGCAAAAAGCCCAGCACAGCGCCAGCCCCGAAGAGCTGCAGGACATGGTCGACGACCTGCAAAAGGAACACACCTGCGCCGTCGCCTGGTA
This sequence comes from Pseudomonas sp. SDT291_1_S447, assembly GCF_054070155.1. Lineage (NCBI taxonomy): Bacteria > Pseudomonadati > Pseudomonadota > Gammaproteobacteria > Pseudomonadales > Pseudomonadaceae > Pseudomonas > Pseudomonas sp. SDT291_1_S447. The sequence goes on along the minus strand of NZ_JBSVXS010000215.1, from coordinate 1,610 downwards.
TTTCCCCTACGCCTATCGCAAATTGCGCAGCGAAGCCGGCAACTATCACCCGGGCATCGCCGTGCTGTTCAAGGAAGCCCGCGGCTGAGCAGTTGAACCATCGGGCTTGCGCCCTCCTCTATGATTAGGAATGCATTCATAGGGAAGATCAGCAATGCGCAAGCCCCAGCTCGTTTTTGTCATCGCCTTCGCCGGAGGACTCGCCGCCTGCGGTGAAACCTCCAGCCTGCAAGTCTCCGACGGCACCGGCCCGTCACCGAAACTGCCCGAACCGAACAAGACCCTGATCCCGACGGTGAATATCGCCCCGGCAATCGGCTGGCCAGAGGGCGCTAAACCGACGGCAGCGACCGGCACACAAGTCGCTGCATTCGCCGAAGGCCTCGACCATCCGCGCTGGCTTTACGTACTGCCCAACGGCGATGTGCTGGTGGCGGAAACCAATGCCCCGCCCAAACCTGATGACAGCAGCGGCATTCGTGGCTGGGTCATGAAGAAAGTCATGGGTAAGGCCGGCGCCGGCGTGCCGAGCCCGAATCGCATCACCTTGCTGCGTGACGCCGACCACGATGGCGTGGCCGAGACACGCACGGTGTTTCTGCAAAACCTCAACTCACCGTTCGGCATGACCCTGGTCGGCAATGATCTGTACGTCGCCGATACCGATCGCTTGCTGCGCTTTAACTACGAACCGGGCGCGACCGAGATCAAGTCGCAGCCAATCAAGGTTGTCGATCTGCCCGGCGGCACGCTGAATCACCACTGGACCAAAAACGTCATCGCCAGCAAGGACGGCAGCAAGTTGTACGTCACGGTCGGCTCGAACAGCAACGTTGGCGAAAATGGTCTGGATAAGGAAGAAGGTCGCGCGGCGATCTGGGAAGTCGATCGGGCGACCGGCAATCACCGGATTTTCGCCTCAGGCATCCGCAACCCCAATGGCCTGGCCTGGGAGCCGAAAAGTGGCGCGCTGTGGACAGCAGTGAATGAGCGCGACGAGATCGGCAGTGATCTGGTGCCGGACTACATCACTTCCGTGAAGGACGGTGGTTTCTATGGCTGGCCGTTCAGTTACTACGGTCAGCATGTCGATGTGCGCGTTACGCCGCAAAACCCGGAGCTGGTGGCCAAAGCCATTGCCCCGGATTATGCCGTCGGACCGCACACTGCGTCTTTGGGCCTGACGTTCTCCGAGGGCAACAACCTGCCGGCGCAGTTCAAGGAAGGCGCGTTCATTGGCCAGCACGGCTCATGGAATCGCAAACCGCACAGTGGCTACAAAGTGATTTTCGTGCCGTTTACCGGCGGCAAGCCGAGCGGCAAACCGGTGGATGTCCTGACCGGCTTCCTCGACAAGGACGAGAATGCTTTGGGTCGGCCGGTGGGCGTGGTGATCGATCAGCAAGGTGGCTTGCTGGTGGCGGATGATGTTGGTAACAAGGTGTGGCGAGTGTCTTCTGCCAAATAACTTGCCGCCTGACACATAACAAATGTGGGAGCGAGCTTGCTCGCGAAAGCGTCGGGTCAGTCAATATTGAATTGAATGACACACCGCCTTCGCGAGCAAGCTCGCTTGTATGGTAGGACTTGAAGGGAGGAGGAGGGACAAG
>NZ_JBSVXS010000214.1:0-4598 GCF_054070155.1 Pseudomonas sp. SDT291_1_S447 | reverse complement strand
AGATAATATTTGTTCGACTGATACACCGCTATCGCGAGCAGGCTCACTCCTACAGGGGATTTGTGTTGTTTGTCAGATCGCCTGCTGGCTCTTGAGCGTCTGCTCCAGCGCCTGCACGCAGCGCTCTTCAGCAGTATCGAGTTCCAGCTTCATCTGTTCGATATCCAGCAACTGCTGCTCCAGTTGCTCGCGGCGTTCACTGATTTTCGCCAGCATGCTGTTGAGCTGTTTGGTGTTACCGCTGGACGGGTCATAAAGCTCGATCAGTTCGCGGCATTCGGCCAGCGAGAAGCCAATGCGTTTGCCACGCAGGATCAGCTTCAGACTGACCTTGTCGCGCGGCGAATAGATGCGTTCCTGGCCACGGCGCTCAGGGCTGAGCAGGCCTTGCTCTTCATAAAAGCGGATCGCCCGGGTGGTGATGTCCAGCTCGCGGGCGAGGTCGGAGATGCTGTAAGTCTGGCTGCTCATGGAAGCGCTCGGAAAAAGGTCTTGGCGCTAAGCTAATGGCAGGTTGACGTTTACGTCAAGCGGGATGATCTGTGGTGTTCATGCTGGCCTCATCGCGAGCAGGCTCACTCCTACAATTGGTTGCATTTCTTCAGATGAAACACGGTCAACTGTAGGAGTGAGCCTGCTCGCGGTGGCAGCGCCGCGGTAAAAAGCCCTACACCTTATCGAGCTTCTTCTCCTGCGCCGTCACCTGCTGGCACAACTCGATCATCTGCTCACGCATCCAGCGATTCGCCGGGTCCTGGTCAGTACTCTCATGCCAATACAGATGCGTCTCCACCGGCGGCACATCATTCACCGGCAGGTTAAACGCCTGCAGTTCATGCCGCCGGGCAAAGCGCTCCGGCACGGTCATGACCATGTCGGTCTGCTGCATCACTTGCGAGGCCATCAAATAGTGCTGCGAACGCAGGGCGATCTTGCGCTGAATGCCCATTTTGCCCAACGCCAGATCTACATACCCCAAGCCACTGCGGCGGCTGGAAATATGGATGTGGGTCAGCGACAGATAATCATCCAGCGAGAGCTTTTCCTTGCCCGCCATCGGATGGCCCTTGCGCATCGCGCAGACGTAACGGTCTTCCATCAGCTTGACGTGGCGCACCTGCGGGTCGGTGTTAAGCGGCGCATCCACCGCAAAATCCAGACGCCCGGCGGCCAGTTCCTTGGTGGTTTCCCGGCGTTTGGACAGAAAACTTTCGATGATCACCGTCGGCGCCAGGCGGCGCAGGCGCTGGAACAGCGGCGGCAGAATCACCGCCTCGGTGAGGTCGGTCATGCTGATGCGGTAAGTCTTGACCGCCTGCGCCGGGTTGAAAATGCGGCTTTCCTGAACCGACACGCGCAGCAGCGACAGGGCGTTGCGCACCGGGCCGATGATGTTCTGCGCCATCGGCGTCGGCACCATGCCCTGCGCGGTGCGCACAAACAGCGGATCGTTAAAGGTCTCGCGCAACCGCGCCAAGGCGTTGGACACCGCTGGCTGGGTGATGCCGACAATCTGCCCGGCGCGGGTCAGGTTGGCTTCGGTATAGATCGCGTCGAAGACGATGAAAAGGTTGAGGTCGACCTTGCTCAGATTCATAACGCGGCTTCTCTTGTTTTTAAGGGCTGACGATCACTGGATCATATATCGGTGATGAATGTTTATACACGCCGAGAATAGGCTAGGTAAATTATCAGCGCTGTTCTAGCATCGATTGCATGACTTGAACAACCTCTGCCCAAGAAGGTAATTGATCATGGATTTCGCTTATTCGCCCAAGGTGCAAGAACTGCGTGAGCGCGTGACCGCGTTCATGGACACTTACGTTTATCCGGCCGAGGCGGTGTTCGAACGCCAGGTTGCCGAAGGCGATCGCTGGCAGCCGACCGCGATTATGGAAGAGCTCAAAGCCAAGGCCAAAGCCGAAGGCCTGTGGAATCTGTTTCTGCCGGAGTCGGAGCTCGGTGCCGGTCTGACCAACCTCGAATACGCACCATTGGCGGAAATCATGGGCCGCTCGCTGTTAGGCCCGGAGCCATTCAACTGCTCGGCGCCGGACACCGGCAACATGGAAGTGCTGGTGCGCTACGCCAACGAAGAGCAGAAACAGCGCTGGCTCGAACCGCTGCTGCGCGGCGAGATCCGCTCGGCATTCGCCATGACCGAACCCGACGTGGCCTCGTCCGACGCCACCAACATGGCCGCCCGCGCCGAACGGAATGGCGACGAGTGGGTGATCAACGGCAAAAAATGGTGGACCTCCGGCGCCTGCGATCCGCGCTGCAAGATTTTGATCTTCATGGGCCTGAGCAATCCCGATGCACCACGCCACGCCCAGCACTCGATGATCCTCGTGCCGGTCGACACCCCCGGGGTGAAAATCGTCCGCCCATTGCCGGTATTCGGTTACGACGACGCGCCACACGGCCACGCCGAGGTGCTGTTCGACAATGTGCGCGTGCCGTACGAAAACGTTCTGCTCGGTGAAGGTCGCGGCTTTGAAATTGCGCAAGGTCGCCTTGGCCCAGGCCGTATTCACCACTGCATGCGTTCGATCGGCATGGCCGAGCGTGCATTGGAATTGATGTGCAAACGCGCGGTGAGCCGCACTGCCTTCGGCAAACCGCTGGCACGGCTGGGCGGTAACGTCGACAAGATCGCCGACTCGCGGATGGAAATCGACATGGCGCGCCTGCTGACGTTGAAAGCGGCGTACATGATGGACACCGTCGGCAATAAAGTGGCGAAGAGCGAAATCGCGCAGATCAAAGTGGTTGCGCCGAACGTCGCGCTGCGGGTGATCGACCGGGCGATCCAGATGCATGGCGGGGCCGGGGTGTCGAACGATTTCCCGCTGGCCTACATGTACGCCATGCAACGCACCCTGCGCCTGGCCGACGGCCCGGACGAAGTGCACCGCGCGGCGATCGGCAAGTTCGAGATCGGCAAGTATGTGCCGAAGGAAATGCTGCGTAGCGAACGCTGATCCAGTACCGCGTTATCGTTCATCGCTGGCAAGCCAGCTCCCACGGGTTTCTTCGGTGTTCACAAAATTTGTGTTCACTGGAGCTCCCTGTGGGAGCTGGCTTGCCAGCGATGACGTAAGCCGGTTCAACCCATCAACATCAGGCTCAATACACCCAAACCTCAACCCGCCGATTCTTGATCCTCCCCTCATCCGCATTGTTCGCCGCCACCGGCATCAACGCACCAAAGCCGCGAACCTCGCGCAACACCACGCCGTTCTTCACCAACTCACGCCGAACCGCCATCGCCCGAAGCTTCGACAGCAGATCCGCCCGTGCCGGGTCGTCCTTGGCATCACCAAACCCAACCAATGTCACCGCGCGCTCGGTCTTGTCATGGCGCTTTATATAGTCGAACACCCGCGCCAGATCCTGACGCGCCTTGTTATCGAGATTCGCGCTGCCTTCCTCGAAACGGAAATTCACCGTCAGACGCTGGGCGTGACGGCTGAGGGATTGATAACCCTCGGGCATCAGCGCATTCGGTGCCACCGTCATGGCGTGCACGGTCTGGCTGATGAAGCCGTTGGCCGCAACAATCGCCTGGCCCTGACGACTTTGCGCAAACTCCACCAACGCCTGCGCCCAAGGATTGTTGCTGTCGGGTGGCAGGTAGAAGAACAATCGCCGCGACAGTGGATAGTCTTCGGTAGCGATCAGGCTGTTGAGCGGCAGCATCGACTGCGATGCGCCATCAGCAATCGCCACGGCTTTGGCCTGGCGCACGTAAGGCAAACCGATGAAGCCGATACCTTGCGGGTCCGTACTGACGGCGTCGGACAATTGTTCGCTGGACTCAAACCTTTTCGCCGCGTTGCTCAGACTTTTCCCACGACGACTCAGGACTAACTCCTTAAACGTGTCGTAGGTCCCGGACTGATCATCGCGCGCATATAAATGGATAGCGCCTCCACGTCCGGCGAGGTCTTCCCAGGTTTTCACTTCGCCACTGAAGATCCGCGCCAGTTGCTCGGTGTCCAGTTGTTGGAGGGGATTATCGGGATGAAGGATGATCGCCAGGCCATCGATGGCGATGACTTGTTCGGCGGCAGGACTTTTCAGATCGCCCAGTGATTGCAAGGTCTGCAACTCGCTGTCCTTGATCTCGCGGGAAGACGCGGCCAGATCGGCGCTGGCATTTTTCAACGCGGTGAAACCGGTGCTGGACCCGTGCGCGGCGACTTCAACGACCACGCGTTTGCCTTCGTGGGTCTGGCCGACGATGCGCAATTCATTGGCGGTGTCCGGGGTTTCGCGGTGGATCTTCAGCAAACCCTGTTCCTGCAGCAGGCCTTCGACCAGTGCCGGGCCGAGTTCGGCGCCGATGGTGTTGGAACCTTGAATGCGCAGCGCGGGGCCGTTTTCAGGGAGGGGCAGGGCGGCGGCAGAAACCGTCAGCCACGCACTCAAGAGAAAAACGCACAGAACACGCAGGGTCATGCCGGCACCGAATCAAGCCAAGGGGATTGCCGGGGAGATTAAGTCAGGCGCATGACCGAAAGATGACAGCGATCCCCTGTAGGAGTGAGCCTGCTCGCGATAGCGGTGGATCAATCAACTTAGATATTGACTGA
>NZ_JBSVXS010000213.1:0-4727 GCF_054070155.1 Pseudomonas sp. SDT291_1_S447 | reverse complement strand
GGACTGATTTTCAAATCAGTGAGATTCCCCAGCCTTCAGCCCCTCTGGCAATTTCTTGGTCAACAAAATCGCCAGCATACTGATCCCCAGCGCAATCCCGACAAAGTGAAACGCATCGTTGTAAGCCATGATCGCCGCCTGCTGATGGACGATCTCACTCAACTTGCCCAACGCCGCCGTGTCACTGCCAAACCGATCGGTCATCGACGCCAGCCGTTCCGCCACCTGCGGATTGGTCGGCACCACTGCCTCGCGCAAATAATCGAAGTAAGTCTTGGTGCGCGCATCCAGAAGTGTCGCCAACAGGGCAATGCCAATCGCACCGCCGAGGTTACGCAGGATATTGAACAGACTCGACGCCGACCCCGCGTCCTGCGGCAGGATGTACGCCGTGGCGATCAGCGAAATGGTCACCATGATCAACGGCTGCCCCAGCGCTCGAATGATCTGGATCTGATTGAACTGCGGCCCGGCAAAATCCGGATTGAGCACGCCGGACGAAAAACTCGCCAGTCCGAACAACCCGAAGCCGATCGTGCACAGCCATTTCGGCGAAACGAACTTCATCAGCTTCGGCACCAGCGGAATCAGGAACAGCTGCGGCACGCCCATCCACATGATCACTTCGCCGATCTGCAGGGCGTTGTAGTTCTGAATCTGCGCCAGGTACAGCGGCAGTAGATAGATCGAACCGTACAATCCGACACCCATGCCCAGGCTGGAAATACTCGATAAACCGAAGTTGCGATTACGCAGGATTCCCAAGTTGATCAGCGGATTCGGTTTGGATATCTGCACGATCACAAAGGTGATCAGACTTACCAGCGCAATGCTGCCCAGCGTCACGATCAGGCTCGATTCGAGCCAGTCCTTGCGATGGCCTTCCTCAAGAAAAACCTGCAAGCAACCAAGACCAATGCCGAGCGTGAGAATGCCGGTGTAATCGGTGCTTTTCAGCAATTCCCAGTGCGCTTCTTTCTTCTCCAGCCCATACATCAGGCCGGCAATCATGATCAGGCCCGGCGGAATGTTGATGTAGAAAATGTATTCCCAACCCCAGTTTTCCGTGAGCCAGCCGCCTAGCGTCGGGCCGATCGACGGCGCGAACGTCGCGGTCATGGCAAACATCGCCATGCCTTTGGCGCGGTGGTGTTCGGGGAGTTTGATCAGGGTCAGGGTGAATGCCAGCGGGATCAGCGCGCCGCCGGTAAAACCCTGCATCGCGCGGAAGACGATCATGCTCTCCAGGCTCCAGGCCATTGAGCACAGCAACGACGAAACCAGAAACCCCAGCGACACCCACACCGCCAGACGCCGCGCCGAGAGCAACTGCACCAGCCACGCGGTCAGCGGGATCATGATGATTTCCGCGACCAGATACGAGGTGGAAATCCACGAGCCTTCTTCCAGCGTCGCCGACAACGCGCCCTGAATATCTTTCAGCGACGAGTTGGTGATCTGGATGTCGAGCACCGCCATAAAGGCGCCGAGCATCACGCTCATCACCGCAATCCAATCGCGCCGGGTCGGTTCGCCGACCGGGCGGATCAGCGCATCACCGGCCATTGTCCGGAGCGTCTTTGATGTTCACAGTGGCGGTCACCGACATGCCCGGACGGATCTTGCCGTGCAGCGGGTTGTCGGCCTTGAAGGTCAGCTTCACCGGAATCCGCTGTACGACTTTGGTGAAGTTGCCGGTGGCGTTGTCTGGCGGCAGCAGGCTGAACTGCGCGCCGGACGCGGCGAACAGACTATCGACTCGCGCTTCGATTGGCGTGTCGCCATAGGCATCGAACGTCAGCTCGGCTTTTTGGCCGGGTTGCATATGACCGATCTGGGTTTCCTTGAAATTGGCCTGCACCCAGATGTCTTCGTCCGGGACGATCGACAGCAGATAAGCGCCGGCCTGCACCACTTGACCATTGCGCGCGGCACGCTGGCCGACCAGACCGCTGATCGGCGCGTGGATTTCGCTGCGAGTCAGGTTGAGTTCGGCTTGCGCGAGGTCGGCGCGGGCGTTGGCAATCTGTGCGTCGAGGCGTTTGATTTCCGCGTTCAGGGCGTTGACCTGTTGGCGCTGGCCCTGTGCGTCGGCTTGCGCCTTGGCCACTTGCGAACGAGCAATATGGGCGTCGGCGGAGAGGGTGGTCACCCGCTCTTCGGAAACGTAACCGGGTTTGCGCAGGGTTTCGGCACGCGACAAATCCATCTGCGAACGGCCGAGTGTCGCTTGGGTGGTCGCCACTTGCGCATCGCTGGCGGCGATCAGGCTCGATTGCTGAGTCAGTTTGCTTTGCGCCTGCAGGCGTTCTGCTTCACGGGTGGCGAGGGCGGCATTGGCGCGGTCGATGGCCAGGCGGAAATCATTGGGTTCGAGGCGCACCAGCAACTGGCCTTTTTCCACGTGCTGATTGTCCTGCACCAGCACTTCGTCGATGCGCGCGCTCAACTGGCTCGACACACGGGTGATTTCGCCCTGGACATAAGCGTTGTCAGTGCTTTCATAGAAGCGTCCCTTGAAAAACCAATGGGCGAAAAAGCCCCCGGCAATCAGCAGGACGAGCAGCAGAAAAATCAACAGGCGACGCTTGAGTTGGGCAGGCATGGGCAAACTGTAGTCGAGGAATTGTAAGGAAAGTTATCAGCAGGCGAATCTGGCATACAGCCGATAAACGGTAAATGCCATCCGCTGATATTTGCCCATTCACCACGGCTTACCGGCGTTCCAGAGGCAAACTTGGCTTAAATGCCCTGCCCGCTGGAGCGGGGCGGGTGTCGCCTGTTACCATTCGCCGCTTGATTGTTTTGCTTTTCATTCTTTTCGAGACATGCCATGACCACCGTCCGCACTCGCATCGCGCCATCGCCTACCGGGGATCCCCATGTAGGTACCGCTTACATCGCATTGTTCAACTACTGCTTTGCCAAGCAGCATGGCGGTGAGTTCATCCTGCGGATCGAAGACACCGACCAGTTGCGTTCGACCCGCGAGTCCGAACAGCAGATCTTCGACGCCCTGCGCTGGTTGGGCATCGACTGGAGCGAAGGCCCGGACGTCGGCGGCCCGCACGGCCCGTATCGCCAGAGCGAGCGCGGCGACATCTACCAGAAGTACTGCCAGCAACTGGTCGATATGGGTCACGCGTTCCCGTGCTTCTGCACCGCTGAAGAACTCGATCAGATGCGCGCCGAGCAAATGGCTCGTGGCGAAACTCCACGTTACGACGGCCGCGCGCTGCTGCTGTCGAAAGAAGAAGTCGCCGCCCGTCTGGCTGCTGGCGAACCGCACGTAATCCGCATGAAAGTGCCGAGCGAAGGCGTTTGCGTGGTGCCGGACATGCTCCGTGGCGACGTCGAGATCCCGTGGGATCGCATGGACATGCAAGTGCTGATGAAGACCGACGGCCTGCCGACGTACTTCCTCGCCAACGTCGTCGACGATCACCTGATGGGCATCACCCACGTGCTGCGCGGCGAAGAATGGCTGCCATCGGCGCCAAAACTGATTCTGTTGTACGAATACTTCGGCTGGGAACAACCCGAGCTGTGCTACATGCCGCTGCTGCGTAACCCGGACAAGAGCAAGCTGTCCAAGCGCAAGAACCCGACTTCGGTGACGTTCTACGAGCGCATGGGCTTCATGCCTGAGGCGATGCTCAACTACCTCGGTCGCATGGGCTGGTCGATGCCGGACGAGCGCGAGAAGTTCTCGCTGCAGGAAATGGTCGACAATTTCGACCTCAAGCGTGTCTCGCTGGGCGGGCCGATCTTCGACATCGAGAAGCTGTCGTGGCTCAACGGCCAGTGGCTGCGTGATCTGCCGGTGGAAGAGTTCGCCAGCCGTTTGCAGACCTGGGCGTTGAACCCGGAATACATGATGAAGATCGCGCCGCTGGTGCAGGGCCGCGTTGAAACCTTCAGCCAGGTTGCACCGCTGGGCGGTTTCTTCTTTGCCGGTGGCGTCAATCCGGATGCCAAGCTGTTCGAGTCGAAGAAGCTTTCGGGTGATCAGGTTCGTCAACTGATGCAGTTGATCCTGTGGAAACTGGAAAGCTTGCGTCAGTGGGAAAAGGACAACATCACCGCGACGATTCAGGCGGTGGTTGAATCGCTGGAGTTGAAATTGCGCGATGCGATGCCGCTGATGTTCGCTGCGATCACCGGTCAGGCGAGTTCGGTGTCGGTGCTCGATGCGATGGAAATCATTGGCCCGGACCTGACCCGTTATCGTCTGCGCCAGGCAATCGACCTGCTGGGCGGCGTGTCGAAGAAAGAAAACAAAGAGTGGGAAAAGCTGCTGGGCGCTATCGCTTAAGCACGCCTGACTCTGCAGGAACCACCGAAGGCCGGGATCTTTTGATTCCGGCCTTCGGCGTTTTCCCCCCGAATTTACGGGGGAGGGCGGTAAGTGATTGTTATGCCGACGAAAAACTTTGAAATTTTTCAAAAATAAGTTTGACAGGCTTTCGATACGCCCTTAAGATTCGCCCCGTCCTCAGCGATGACATCAACGATGAGGGGCTATAGCTCAGCTGGGAGAGCGCCTGCATGGCATGCAGGAGGTCAACGGTTCGATCCCGTTTAGCTCCACCAATTTACACTTCGAAGCCTGGCCACACCGGCTCCGAAGCGATCAACACTCAGCGTTGATCAGTTGTATAGAAGGGTTTGCGTCCCCTTCGTCTAGTGGCCTAGGACACCGCCCTTTCACGGCGGTAACAGGGGTT
>NZ_JBSVXS010000212.1:0-4742 GCF_054070155.1 Pseudomonas sp. SDT291_1_S447 | reverse complement strand
AACAACATTAGTGGGCCTGACACACCGCTATCGCGAGCAGGCTCACTCCTACAGGGTTTTGTGATGACGGAAAAAGTCAATCGATGCCGACAAACCCTCCGGTCTGATGCGCCCACAACCGTGCATACAACCCGCGATGGGCGAGCAGTTCAGCATGGGTGCCGCTCTCGGCAATCTTGCCGTTCTCCAGCACCACCAGCCGATCCATCCGCGCAATGGTCGAGAGACGGTGGGCAATGGCGATCACGGTTTTGCCCTGCATCAGGGTTTCCAGGCTTTCCTGAATCGCCGCTTCGACTTCCGAGTCCAGTGCCGAGGTCGCTTCGTCCATGATCAGGATCGGCGCGTCCTTGAGCAGTACCCGCGCAATCGCAATGCGTTGACGTTGGCCACCGGACAATTTTACCCCGCGCTCACCAACGTGCGCATCGAAACCCGTGCGGCCCTCAGCGTCCGACAGCAGCGGAATGAACTCATCGGCGCGCGCCTTGTGCACCGCATCCCACAACTCGGCGTCGGTCGCATCCGGTTTGCCGTACAGCAAGTTGTCGCGGATCGAACGGTGCAGCAGCGAGGTGTCCTGGGTGATCATGCCGATCCGCGCGCGCAGGCTTTCCTGACCGACTTCGGCGATGTTCTGGCCGTCGATCATAATTCGCCCGCCCTCGACGTCGTACAGGCGCAGCAGCAGGTTGACCAGCGTTGATTTGCCGGCACCGGATGGCCCGATCAAACCGATTTTTTCGCCAGGTTTGATGTTCAGGTTGAGGTCGCCGATGATCCCGCGCTTTTTGCCGTAGTGAAAATCCACGTGCTCGAAACGCACTTCGCCACGGGCTACATCCAATGGTTTGGCTTGCTCATGATCGGTGACGCTGACCGGTTGCGAGATGGTGCGCAGCCCGTCCTGAACCATGCCGATGTTTTCGAAAATGCCGGTGACCACCCACATGATCCAGCCGGACATATTGACGATGCGGATCACCAGGCCGGTCGCCAGGGCAATCGCGCCAACGGTGATCAACGATTGCGTCCACAACCACAGCGCCAACGCCGTAGTGCCGACGATCAGCAAACCGTTCATGGCAGTGATTACCACGTCCATGCTGGTGACGACGCGGCCGGCCATTTGCGCTTTGACGGTCTGTTCTTCGATGGCCTCCTTGGCGTAGTGCTGCTCGAAGTTGGTGTGGGCGAACAGCTTCAGCGTGGCGATGTTGGTGTAGCCGTCGACGATGCGGCCCATCAGTTTCGAGCGGGCGTCGGAAGCTTCCACCGAACGATCCTTCACGCGCGGTACGAAGTAATACAGTGCGCCGATGTAGGCGACGATCCACGTCAACAGCGGGATCATCAGGCGCCAGTCGGCCTCGGCGAATAGCACCAGCGAACTGATCGCATAGATCACCACGTGCCACAGTGCATCGACCGCTTGCACCGCTGAGTCACGCAGCGAGTTACCGGTCTGCATGATGCGCTGGGCGATGCGCCCGGCAAAGTCGTTCTGGAAGAAATTCAGGCTCTGTTTGAGCACGTAGCTGTGGTTCTGCCAGCGGATCATGCTGGTCATGCCGGGGCTTAACGTCTGATGCACCAGCAAGTCGTGCAGGCCGAAGAAAATCGGCCGCAGGACGAGGGCAACCACCAGCATCCACGTCAGTTCGAGGGCATGGTCGCTGAAGAAATTCGGGTTCGGTGTGCCTTGGGCCAGGTCGATGATGCGGCTCAGGTAACTGAACAGTGCCACTTCGATCAATGCGGCGAACAGGCCAACGACGAGCAGGGCGGCGAAACTTGGCCAGACCTGCTTGAGGTAATAGGTATAGAAGGGGAGAACGCGGTCCGGCGGAGACGCCGTCGGGGCTTCACGGAATATGTCGATCAGTTGTTCGAAACGGCGATAGAGCATCAGATAACCGCCCGGAGTACGGGCTCTCCTTTTATCGGTGTGAGCGGCGTGAGGTTGAACTCACGCCGCTCGATACGCCCTGTACAGCTTAGTCGATGACTTTGGCCGACTTGATGAATACAGGGTCGGCAGGTACGTCTTTCATGCCGCTTTTGGTGGTGGTCGGCGAGTTGACGATGATGTCGACCACGTCCATGCCTTTGACCACTTTGCCGAATACAGCGTAGCCGTCGCCTTGGTCGAGGAAGTCGTTGTCCTTGACGTTGATGAAGAACTGGCTGGTCGCCGAATCAGGTACGGAGGTGCGAGCCATGGACAAGGTGCCACGAACGTTAGCCAGACCGTTTTTGTGCTCGTTCTTGATCGGCGCCTTGGTTTCTTTTTGCTGCATCTGTTGAGTGAAACCGCCGCCCTGAACCATAAAGCCCGGGATCACGCGGTGGAAAATCGTGTTGTTGTAGAAGCCGCTGTTGACGTAATCGAGAAAGTTCTTGGTGCTGATCGGCGCCTTGACCGGATCCAGTTCGATTTCGATCTGGCCGTTGGTGGTGTCCAGCAGCACGTGCGGTGCTTTGACCGGCGTGGCTGCCATCAGGTTGGCGGCAAACAGCACAGTACCAGCGGCGAGGGCGAGTTTTTTCAGCATGGGTCAGTGATCCTGAGATTGAGTATCGGCTGCGGCGAGGAACTCCAGCAGCGTTTGATTGAAGCGTTCGGGTTGATCGAGCGGGGTGGCGTGGCGCGAATCGGCGATCACCACCAGCCGCGCATTCGGCAGCAGTTTTACATAGGCTTCTTTCAGTGCCACCGGTGTGTAATCACGGTCGGCGCTGATGACGAGCGTTGGACAGGTCACCCGGGAAAGTCGTTCCTGAACGCCCCAGCCAACAATCGCATCGAAGCTGGCGAGATAAGCACGTTTGTCGTTTTTTGCCCAGCGTTCGGCCATTTTCTGTCGCAGATCGGCCTGTTCGGGTTTCGGAAAAAGTTTGCTGCCAAGGGCTTTGCCGATGCTGGCGAGGCTGAGCACTCGCATCAGGCTCCAGCGTTTGAACCACTGCCAGTAGTCATCGCGGCTACGTAGTTTGACTTCGGGCGCGCTGTTGACGATGGTCAGGCTTTTCAGCATTTGCGGCTGATCGACGCCGAGCTGGAAGCCGATCATACCGCCCATCGACAGCCCGACGTAATGCACCGGGCCGAGACGCAAGTGCTCGATCAGCGCAACCATGTCGGCGCTGAAGCCGGCGATGCTGTAGCGCTCGCGCGGTTTGTCCGAGCGCCCGTGGCCGCGAATATCCGGGACGATCACCCGATAGTGCGCGGCGAGCGCCGGGATCTGCATTTCCCAATCCAGCGTGCTCGAACCAAGCCCGTGAACCAGCAGCAACGGCGCGCCGTGGCCATATTCCTCGTAGTGCAGGTTGCAACCATCGTGCTCGAAATACGCCATCGGTGAACTCCGTGTCAGGCTTGTTCAGGGGCGGCGAACGGTGCGTCCAGCGGCAAGGTGTCGAAGGTACGCAGCAGTTCGATGAGGATTTGCGTGGCCGGACCCAAGGGTTTGTCCTTGTTCGAATACAGATAGAAACTGGAGTTGCGGTTGCCGCCCCTGTCCAACGGTAGCAGCTTGAGCGAGCCATCCTTCAATTCCCGCTCGATCATGTGCCGGGGCAGCCAGGCAAAACCGAGGCCGCTGCTGACGAACGTGGCCGCCGTGGCGAGGCTGCCCACGGTCCAGCGCTGCTCGGCGCCGAGCCAGCCGACGTCCCGCGGTTGCTGGCGGCCGGAGTCGCGAATCACCACTTGCATCTGGGTTTCCAGATCCTGAAAGCTCAGCTCGCGATTGAGCCGATGCAGCGGGTGATCGGGGTGGGCGACGGCGACGAACTCGACATCACTTAGCTCTGCACCGAGGTAACCGGGAATGCTCAGGCCGGTGATGGCCAGATCAGCCACGCCTTCAAGCAGCACTTCTTCAACACCCGACAACACTTCCTCACGCAGACGCACGCGGCAACCGCGACTCTGCGGCATGAACGCGGTCAATGCGCGGACGATGCGTGCGCTCGGGTAGGCCGCATCGACTACCAGCCGCACCTCGGCTTCCCAGCCTTGCTCCATATGGTGGGCAAGATCTTCCAGTTGGCTAGCCTGTTTCACCAGTTGCCGCGAACGACGCAGCAACACGCCGCCGGCTTCAGTGAGTACGGCTTTACGCCCGTCGATGCGCAGCAACGGCACGCCGAGCTGGTCCTGCATACGGGCAACGGTGTAACTCACCGATGATTGCGAACGGTGCAAGGCCTCGGCGGCCTGGGCGAATCCGCCGTGGTCGACCACGGCCTGCAATGTTCGCCATTGATCCAGGGTCACGCGGGGCGCTTTCATCAATAGCTCCTCTTGTCCTAAGCTGGCCGTCCCTCATGGAGACTGCCGAATGAAAAAATTCTGTTGTGTGCTGCTGGCGCTGCTACCGCTGACTGCTTTTGCGTACCCGATCGATGTGCAGAAAGAACTCAACGGCATGAAGATCGACTACGAGACCTTCGACACCGATAACGACATCGGCTCGATTCGGGTGGCCAACTACGGTGATGTCGACGCGACGTGCAAAGCGGTGTTCAGCAATGGCCCGGAAGCGCCGCGCACCCGCACAATCGATGTACCGGCCGGCAAACATAAAAACGCCACGGCCAAGTTCACCCGCGAGATCATCAAGCTGCGCATCAAACTGACCTGCACCCCGAAATAACACCGATCCCTGTAGGAGTGAGCCTGCTCGCGATAGCGGAGTTTCAGTTAACACAAATGTAGCTGACACACCGCTATC
>NZ_JBSVXS010000211.1:0-4776 GCF_054070155.1 Pseudomonas sp. SDT291_1_S447 | reverse complement strand
AGGCAACACATCGACATCTGACACACCGCTATCGCGAGCAGGCTCACTCCTACATTGGATTTGTGACAAGCCAAAGCCATCCGGTGAACCCCGGACGCTGAATTGAAAAACACCCCTCGTTTCCCACCGTGCCCTGATCGCGGCGGAGACGAACTCAAATAAATGATTCGAGGGGAAACAACCATGTTGCGTGCAGCAATCGCCGGTCTGGTACTGGCTTCGTTCACCTTGTCGGCCTCGGCCGAAACCATCCGCATCGCCATCGGCACCCAGGACACCACCATCAACTGCGCCGCCGGCGGCTTGTTGATTCGTGAGCTCGGTCTGCTCGACAAATATTTGCCCCACGACGGCGCCTACAAAGACGCCAAGTACGACGTGCAGTGGAAAAACTTCACCAGCGGCGCACCGCTGACCAACGAGATGGTCGCCGGCAAACTCGACTTCGGCGCCATGGCCGATTTCCCCGGTGCGTTCAACGGTGTCGCGTTTGAAACCGCCGGCAAGCACAGCCTGTTTATCAGCGTGTTGTCGGGGAGCATCAAGGGCAGCGGCAACGGCATCGTTGTGCCGAGCGCGTCCGGGGTGCAGGCGCTGAGCGAACTCAAAGGCAAGACGATTTCCGTGCCGTTCGCCTCCACGGCCCACGGCATGTTGCTGCGTGCGGTGGCGGCACAGGGTTGGGATCCGCTCAAGGACGTCAACATCATCGCCCAGCCACCGGAAGTCGCCGGCTCCGCGTTACAGGCCGGCAAGATCGACGCCCACGCTGATTTTGTGCCGTTCGCCGAACTGTTCCCGAGCCGGGGTTTCGCCCGCAAGATTTATGACGGCGCTCAGGCCAATGCGCCGACGTTCCATGGTGCGCTGGTGGATCAGGCGTATGCGAAGAAGTACCCGGAAGTCGTCGTCGCGTACTTGCGCGCGAGTATCGAGGCCAATCAACTGCTCGCCGCCGAGCCCGAGAAGTACAGCGAGCTGATCGCCAAAGTCACCGGCGTCGATGCCGAAGTGAATTACCTGTTCCACGGCCCGCTCGGCGTGCAGACCCGCGACCTGAGCTGGAAGCCGGAATATCGTCAGGCGGTTGGTACGGCCATCGATACGTTGAAGCTGTTGAAGAAGGCTGATCGTGGGCTCGATCTGAATACGTTTATTGACGATCAGTACATTCGGGCGGCGTTCAAGGCGTCGAACCTGGATTACACGGCCCAGTTAGCCAATTACGCGCAGACGCCGTTGAAGGCTACCGGTAAAGCGATCACTGACTTTAGCCACGTTGCAGAAATCTGGGTGCGCGGTGAGAGCAAGGTGCGGCAGTACGCGTCTACGGAAGAGGCGTTTACCGCGCTGGCCGCGTTGAAGCAGGAAGGCAAAAACGTCCGTGCGGTTTATGCGCAGGCCAGTGACAGCGGTATCAAGTTGCTCGCGGAGCAGGCGTGGTTTGCCAGTGATGCGAAGGGACGGTTAAGTGCGTTTTTGCTTAAGGGGCAGGCTCAGCAATATGCCTCGGCGCAGGGTGGCAAGGTTTTTGACTTTACGGATGCCACGACCCAAGCGGTTGCTGCTCGCTGATTGAAGATCAAGAGCCCCTCACCCTAGCCCTCTCCCAAAGGGAGAGGGGACTGACCGAGGTGTTTGGGCAAGGTACGCCGACCTGAGATACCGAGCCGAACTCAGGTTTGAAAGGCATGAAGATCAGCTCCCTTTCAAGCTGAGCGCAGGTTTTGAAAAGCTCGGAGATCGGCTCCCTTTCCCCCTCGCCCCCTTGGGGGAGAGGGCTGGGGTGAGGGGGTAAATCTCAGCCACAACACAGATCCAGAACTGGAAACCCGCTCCATGAAAACACCCATCCGCTGGACATCAAGAGCCGCCTCACTGCTGCTCTGCCTGCTGTTCTGGCAACTCGCCGCCAGCCACCACTGGAATCTCGGCCTCGTCACCTTCGCCAACGTGCCGACACCTATCGCGGTGATCGAAGCGGCGCTCGGTTTGGGCGATTCTGGCAAGTTGCTCCAGCACCTCACCGCCAGCCTCAGCCGCGTCTTCGCCGGTTACCTCGCCGCACTGCTGATCGGCATCGCCCTCGGTCTGGCCATCGGTCGTTCAAAATGGGCCGAAGACGTGCTGCTGCCACCCCTCGAAGTCCTGCGCCCAATCCCTGCGGTCGCATGGATTCCATTGGCCATCCTGATGTTCCCATCGTCCGAACTGTCGATGGTATTCATCACCTTCACCGGTGCGCTGTTCCCGATCCTGCTCAACACCGTGCACGGCGTCGAAGGCGTCGACCCACGCCTGATCGCCTCGGCGAAAAGCCTCGGGGCAGGGCGCCGCGCAATCCTGCTCGAAGTGATCCTGCCCGGCGCTGCACCCAGCATCATCACTGGCCTGGCGATCGGTATGGGCACTTCATGGTTCTGCCTGGTGACGGCGGAAATGATCTCCGGCCAGTTCGGCATCGGTTACTACACCTGGGAGTCCTACACCATTCAGAACTACGCCGACATCGTCGTCGGCATGTTGCTGATCGGCGTGTTGGGCATGGGCAGCAGTCTGCTGATCAAACGCCTGGGCGGGTTGTTCACGCCTTGGCATCGACCGCGAGGAAAAGCCTGATGAGCGTGATGCAAACCCCTGAGGGGCGGATCGACATTCGCCAACTGTCCATCGTTCTCGGCGCAGGGCGGGAAGCGTTCGAAGCGGTGCGCGAACTCGATTGCCAGATCGAACCGGGCCAGTTCGTCTGTATTCTCGGCCCGTCCGGTTGCGGTAAATCGACCTTGCTCGGTGCGTTGGCCGGGCATCTGCAGGCGCACGCCGGTAGCCTGAAAGTCGATGGCGCCGCGGTGTCCGGTCCTTCACCGCAGCGCGGCATGGTGTTCCAGCATCACACGCTGTTTCCCTGGCGCACGGTGCGCGACAACGTTGCCTTTGGCCTGAAGATGCGCGGCATCGGCAAGGCCGAACGTCATCGCGCCGCCGACGAAATCCTCAAGCTGGTCGGCCTCGAAGGTTTCGCCGAACGTTGGCCCGATCAGCTTTCCGGCGGCATGCAGCAACGCGTCGAAATCGCCCGTGTGCTGGTCAATCGCCCACGACTGTTGCTGATGGACGAGCCTTTCGGAGCGCTGGATGCGCTCACCCGTTTGAACATGCAGGAACTGCTGCTGGACATCTGGACGCGCATCCGCACCACGGTGGTGTTCGTCACTCACGACATCGACGAGGCGCTGTTCCTCGCCGACCGCTTGCTGGTGATGAGCGCACGACCGGGGCGAATCATCGAAGACTTGCGCCTGGATTTCGCCCGGCCACGCACCAGCGAACTGGTCACCAGTCCTGAATTCTCGCGCCTCAAACGCCACTGTCTCGACCTGCTGCGCCACGACGATGACCGACCGCTGCCGCGCCTCAATCCGCTCGGCCTGCCTCCCGAAAACCCTTTGCCGCGATTTGCCCTATGACCTCTATTTTTGCTGTGACCGATAACCAGGACATCCTTGCCCTGCAGCCGCGCCTGACCGCTGAAGACGCCGGTGTGCGCCGTATTGCGCTGATTGATCTGGCGGATCTCGAAGAGCCGGATGGCTTGCTCTGGCTGGTCGATCGCCTCGGCCAGGATCCCGCTGAAGACGTCCGCGCTGAAGCCGCGCGTTTGCTGGAGGCCTGGGAGGATGAAGACGTTGTGCAAGCCTTGTGCGAGGCGCTGACCGACCCGTCGCCCGCCGTGCAATCTGCCGCTGCGCAAAGTCTGAGCCTGCTCAAGACTGAAGCGGCGGGGCGGGTGATTCTGCCGTGGACCGATCACGCCGACGTCAGTGTGCGCATCGCCGCGTTTCGCGCCTTGCGAGAACTGCGTTTTGCCGACGCCGCACCGGCTGCCGTCGCGGCATTGAACGATGCCGACGCCAATGTCCGTCGCGAAGCCGTCGGTGTGCTTGGCTGGCTCAAGCAACTCGACGCGTTACCGGCGTTAGCAAGATTGGCCAGTGACGATCCCGATACCGAAGTTCGCCGCGCCGCCACCGGTGCATTGGGCCTGGCCTCCGGCGCCGAAGTATTGCCAGCCCTGCGCTTGGCCCTGCAGGACAATGCCTGGCAAGTGCGCGAAGAAGCCGCGACGACATTGGGCAAGGTCGGCCACATTGACGCCGGCTCAGCGCTGGTTGAAGCCTTGAGCGACGATTACTGGCAAGTGCGCCTGCGCGCCACTCGCAGCCTCGGTCGGCTGCGTTTCGCTCCAGCGCTGGACGCGTTGATCGAGACCCTCGGCCATCGCATCAGCAACCTGCGCAAAGAGGCCGCGCTGGCCTTGGGTGAATTGAATGATCGTGGTGCTGTGGCGGCATTACAGGCCGCCAAGGACGACGGCGACCCGGAAGTGCGCAAAGCCGTGCGCATCGCCTTGAGTCAATTGCAATGAACCCGCTGTCGGTGGGTAATTCACAGAGTGAAGGGACGCTACGCCTGAGCTGGCCGGATGGCCGCGAACAACAGCTCAACCACGCCGAACTGCGCCGCCAATGCCCGTGCTCGCAATGCCGCGCGTTTCGCCTCAAAGGCCTGACGCCGCTGGTTGATGAGCGCGTGCGCCTGATCGAACTAAACCCCCAGGGCTACGGCGTGCAACTGGTGTTCAGCGACGGCCACCAGCGCGGCATCTACCCGTGGGCCTACCTGGCAAACCTCAACTCCTGATACACCACAATCCCCTGTAGGCCTTCGCCTGCTCGCGATAGCGGTGTGTCATTCAACAATGATGTTGGCTGATCC
>NZ_JBSVXS010000210.1:0-4797 GCF_054070155.1 Pseudomonas sp. SDT291_1_S447 | reverse complement strand
AGTCGACTCATATGGTGACCGGTACACCGCTATCGCGAGCAGGCTCACTCCTACAATGAATTGCGTTGGAGCAGGAATAACGGGCACAAAAAAACCGGCCGAAGCCGGTTTTTTTATGCCTGCGATCTTAGAACGAAGCGTTCTGCAGACCGTCCAGGTAACGTTCGGTGTCCAGTGCCGCCATGCAGCCGGCGCCGGCCGAGGTGATGGCTTGACGGTAAACGTGGTCAGCCACATCACCGGCAGCGAAGATGCCTTCGACGCTGGTCGCAGTAGCGTTGCCGTCACGGCCGCCCTGCACCACCAGATAACCGTCTTTCAGGGTCAGCTGGCCTTCGAACAGCGAGGTGTTCGGGGTGTGGCCGATGGCGATGAACACGCCGTCGACGGTGATTTCGTCGAAGCTGCCGTCGTTGTTCTTCAGACGCGCACCGGTCACGCCCATGTTGTCGCCCAGCACTTCGTCGAGGTTGGCGTTCAACTTGAGGATGATCTTGCCTTCAGCGACGCGAGCGTTGAGCTTGTCGATCAGGATCTTTTCGGCGCGGAAGGTTTCGCGACGGTGGATCAGCGTCACAGTGCTGGCGATGTTGGCCAGGTACAGTGCCTCTTCAACCGCAGTGTTGCCACCACCGACCACAGCTACCGGCTTGTTGCGGTAGAAGAAACCGTCGCAGGTTGCGCAGGCGGAAACACCTTTACCCATGAACGCTTCTTCCGACGGCAGGCCCAGGTAACGAGCGCTGGCGCCAGTAGCGATGATCAGGGCGTCGCAGGTGTAGGTCGCGCTATCGCCGGTCAAGGAGTACGGCTTGGAAGCGAAGTCCACAGCGTTGATGTGGTCGAAGACGATCTCGGTTTCAAAACGCTCGGCGTGTTCACGCATGCGCTCCATCAGCACCGGGCCAGTCAGGCCGTGGACGTCGCCCGGCCAGTTGTCGACTTCAGTGGTGGTGGTCAGTTGACCGCCAGCCTGCATGCCGGTGATCAGCAGTGGCTTGAGGTTGGCGCGGGCCGCGTATACCGCTGCGCTGTAACCGGCAGGGCCGGAACCGAGAATAATCACTCGCGAATGACGGACTTCAGACATGACCTGCTCCTGTTGACCGGGCCGAAACACAGGCCCGGATCGCCGGACTGCCGGCGGGAATAAAAAAGGACCGTGGAAAACCTTGGGGAAGGCTTGAGCTCGACAGTCCTGTAAAAAGTTGGGTGCAGCGTATCGAGGGGGGCAAGATTAAGGAAATACGGTTTAACAATCCAGCTCATAGGTGGTCTCTATGCCGTCACACTGACGAGATGGACGTCTTTGTTACAGTGGATGTCGATCACTCTGCCGCGCTTTCGCACGTAGTGCAAAGCCGGTAAGGTCGGCGCGTTTTCCCTTGCTCGGAGCACCTTATGCCCGCCCCCGTTCTGTCTGGCCCGCAATACCTGCGCGAAGGCCTCAAACTGGTCCTCAGCCCCAGCCTGCGACTGTTCGTGCTGCTGCCGCTGGCCATCAACCTGGTGCTGTTCGTCGGATTGATCTATCTGGCCGGCCACCAGTTCAGCCTGTGGGTCGATACGCTGATGCCGTCGCTGCCCGAATGGCTGAGTTTCCTCAGCTACATCCTCTGGCCCTTGTTCGTGGTGCTGGTGGCGTTGATGGTGTTTTTCACCTTCACCATGCTCGCCAACGTGATCGCCGCACCGTTCAACGGTTTTCTCGCGGAAAAAGTCGAAGTGGTGGTGCGCGGCACTGATGATTTCCCGGCGTTCAGCTGGGGCGAACTGATCGCCATGGTTCCGCGCACCCTTGCACGGGAAATGCGCAAACTCGGCTACTTTCTGCCGCGCGCCATCGGCCTGTTCATCCTGTCGTTCATCCCTGTGGTGAACATCATCGCCGCACCGCTGTGGCTTTTGTTCGGCGTATGGATGATGGCCATCCAGTACATCGACTACCCGGCGGACAACCACAAACTGGGCTGGAACGAAATGCTCGCCTGGCTGCGGCAGAAGCGCTGGCAGAGCATGAGTTTTGGCGGGATCGTCTATTTGGTGTTGCTGATACCGGTGGTCAACATCCTGATGATGCCGGCCGCTGTGGCCGGGGCGACGTTGTTCTGGGTGCGTGAACGTGGCGCAGAGAATCTGGTGACTCAGCGCTAACGCGACGTCACAAATCCATCATCCGAACGTCACAAGCACGACATGGCCTCAGCCGACACTGAGGTCATGACGACAGCTCTACACATCACCCTGATCAGCGAAACCTTCCCACCGGAAATTAACGGCGTGGCCAATACCCTTGGCCGCTTGTGCGATGGACTGCGCGCGCGTGGGCATAAGGTTGAACTGGTACGCCCACGTCAGGCCGGCGATCCGCAGCGCAGTGAAGATGACGCCTTGCTGTTGTGCCGTGGCTGGCCGTTGCCGGGGTATCCGGGGCTGCAATGGGGTCAGTCGTCGATGCACAAACTGCTGAGACGCTGGAAACGTCAGCGTCCCGATGTGCTGTATATCGCCACGGAAGGACCGCTCGGGTTATCGGCCCTGCGTGCGGCGCGGCGTCTGGGCATTTCGGTGGTCAGCGGGTTCCACACCAACTTTCAGCAATACACCAGTCAATATGGGCTCGGTCTGCTGACGCGGATGCTCACGCACTATCTGCGCTGGTTTCACAATCGCTCGGCGCTGACGTTAGTGCCGAGTGTCAGTCAGCGCCTGGAACTGGAGCGACGGCATTTCGAGCGTTTGGCGCTGTTGTCGCGCGGTGTCGACAGCCAGTTGTTTCATCCGAGCAAACGGCTGAATGCCTTGCGTGAGCAATGGGGACTGAGCGAGCGCGACGTCGCCGTGATTCACGTAGGACGTTTGGCTCCGGAGAAAAACCTGGGCCTGCTCAAGCGCAGCTTTGCAACCCTGCGCGAGACTTATCCACAGCGTAATCTGAAACTGATCGTGGTCGGTGACGGGCCGCAGCGGCTCGCGCTGGAAAAGGAATTGCCCGAGGCAATCTTCTGCGGCGCACAGCGCGGTGAGGCGTTGGCGGCGCACTACGCGTCAGGCGATGTATTTCTGTTTCCGAGCCTGACGGAAACCTTCGGCAATGTCGTGCTCGAAGCTTTGGCGTCGGGCCTCGGTGTGGTGGCTTACGATCAGGCTGCGGCGGCGCAGCATATTCGCCATGGCTACAACGGCGTGCTGGCGATGCCGGGAGATGAGCAGGCGTTTTGCGACGCCGCTGCATGGTTACTGGAAGAGGATGAGCGGCTGCGCTGTGTGCGCCTGAATGCGCGGCAGCATGCGAGTCGCCAAGGCTGGCCGGCGGTTATCGAGCAGTTTGAAAAGCATTTGCGCGGGGCTTGTTTGGGGGAGTTGGTTGTCCCGAATGCGCAGACACTTCCCTGAATTATTGTTGCGTTTGAAACCGCCATCGCTGGCAAGCCAGCTCCCACAGGTATTTCCAGTGACCACAGGTCGGGTGAACAGCCATGAAACCTGTGGGAGCTGGCTTGCCAGCGATAGCGTCAGTAAGGGCGCCGCTTAAACCAGCGTCATCAACGCCTCACGGCTGAACGGCAAGATATCCTGCTCACGCCCTTCGCGGACTTTCTGTGCCCAGTCCGGATCGACCAGCAGCGCACGCCCCACCGCGACCAGATCGAATTCCTCTTTGTTCAAACGCTCCAGCAGGTTTTCCAGACTGGCCGGTTGCGCGACCTTGTCGGTGTTGACCATGAACTGCAGGAACTCGCCATCGAGGCCAACGCTACCGACGGTGATGGTCGGCTTGCCGGTGAGCTTGCGCGTCCAGCCTGCCAGGTTCAGCTCGGAACCATCGAACTCCGGCTCCCAGAAACGCCGCGTCGAGCAGTGGAAAATATCCACGCCAGCGTCGGACAGCGGCTTGAGAAACTCACCCAACGCTTCCGAAGTCTGCACCAGACGCGCGGTGTAATCCTGCTGCTTCCATTGCGAGAAACGAAAGATGATCGGGAAACCTTCGCCTACGGCCGCACGTACGGCTTGAATCAGTTCGATGGCGAAACGCGAACGGTTGGCCAGTCTGCCGCCGTATTCATCGGTGCGCTGGTTGCTGCCTTCCCAGAAGAACTGGTCGATCAGGTAACCGTGCGCGCCGTGGATTTCCACGCCGTCCATGCCGATGCTTTGTGCATCCTTGGCGGCTTGGGCGAACGCGGCGATCACGTCCTTGATGTCCTGTTGGGTCATGCCGTGCACCACGACCTGACCGTCCTTGAGTTTTTCCGACGGGCCGTAAGCCGGCACGCTGGCGTCCGGCTCGGTGCCGATGCGGCGCACGCTACCCACATGCCACAGTTGCGGAACGATCTTGCCGCCTTCGGCGTGAACCGCATCAACGACCTTCTTCCAGCCGGCCAGTGGCGCTTCGCCGAAGAACTGCGGCACGTTCGGGTAGCCGTTGGAGGCAATGTGGCCAACGGTAGTGCCTTCGGTGATGATCAGGCCAACGCCGGCTGCCGCGCGACGACGGTAGTACTCGATGACTTTCGAATTCGGTACGCCACCCGGTGAAAACGAGCGGGTCATTGGTGCCATGACCACGCGGGTCGGCAGTTCGAGGGCACCGAGGTGGAAGGGTTTGAACAAGGCTTGAACGGGCATCGAAGGGCTCCACAGAGAAGGCTTTATGACGGCGATAATATGGAGGCGCGTACCCTTTGAACAGCACTATTGATTTGGGTGATTAAGGATTAAAAGACGCAAAGCAAAAGATCGCAGCCTTCGGCAGCTCCTACATGGGGTTTTGAGGTCACCTGTAGGAGC
>NZ_JBSVXS010000209.1:0-4873 GCF_054070155.1 Pseudomonas sp. SDT291_1_S447 | reverse complement strand
ACATTCAGCATCATCGGTGCCTGACACACCGCTATCGCGAGCAGGCTCACTCCTACAGGGACCGTGGTGTGTATGAGATGGACGGCAAGCGGCAGAAAAGCGGCATCTGGCGGAAACCGGTTGCCGCTTTTCTGGCATTGCCGCTTTGCCGACTCCCGGCAAAGCCCCGGTTTATAGGGGGATTATGGTTTGGCACGGCGCTTGCTAAAGCTCAGTTACGAAAAACCGGTCACCTGAAGGTTCCCGACATGAGCATCAGCTTCGATAAAGCGCTCGGCATTCACGAAAAGGCATTGGGCTTCCGCGCCCAGCGTGCCGAAGTGCTGGCCAACAACATCGCCAACGCCGACACCCCGAACTACAAGGCGCGGGATCTGGACTTCTCCAAAGTGCTTGAAGCACAGACCCAGAAGAACGCCAACGGCACCATCGCGTTGAACATGACCAACAGCCGTCACATCGAAGCTGAAGGCCTGGGCAATGGTGACGAATCGCTGATGTATCGCACGCCGATGCAACCTTCGATCGACCAGAACACCGTGGACGCCCAACTGGAACAGTCGAACTACGCGGAAAACGCCGTCGGCTTCCAGGCCAGCTTCACCCTGCTCAACAGCAAATTCAAAGGGCTGGTATCAGCCCTGCGCGGAGAGTAATTCATGTCCCTGTCCAGCGTTTTCAACATTGCCGGCAGCGGCATGAGCGCACAAACCACGCGTCTGAACACCGTGGCCTCGAACATCGCCAACGCCGAGACCGTCTCGTCGAGCATCGACCAGACCTATCGCGCCCGTCATCCGGTATTCGCCACCATGTTCCAGGGCGGCCAAAACGCTGGCAGCAACTCGCTGTTCCAGAGTCAGGACGCGGCCGGTCAAGGCGTACAGGTGCTCGGTGTGGTCGAAGACCAAAGCAACCTCGAAGCGCGTTACGAGCCGAATCATCCGGCGGCTGACGCCAAAGGCTACGTCTACTACCCGAACGTCAACGTGGTGGAAGAAATGGCTGACATGATTTCCGCGAGCCGTTCGTTCCAGACCAACGCCGAAATGATGAACACCGCCAAAACCATGATGCAGAAGGTACTGACCCTCGGTCAGTAATAAGGGGCGACTGCCATGAGTGTTACCGATACCACCAGCACCCCTAGTCTGAAAGACGTACTGGCCAACTCGTCGAAGACCAGCAGCACCACGACGGGCGGCATCGCTTCGGCGACCAACAGTGCCACCGGCGGTCAAGCGCTGGGCAAGGACGCGTTCCTGCAACTGCTGGTTACCCAGCTGAAAAACCAGAACCCGCTCGATCCACAGGACAACAGCGCATTCGTTGCCCAGCTAGCGCAGTTCAGCAGCCTTGAAGGCATCACCACGCTGAACTCCACTGTGAGTGGCCTGGCCGGCAACTACAACTCGTCGCAGGCGCTGCAAGCTTCGTCGCTGGTCGGTCGCAATGTGATCGTGCAGACCAACACTGCGCAGCTCGACGACCCGAGCAAAGGCCTGACCGGTTCGGTGAACCTGTCGACGTCCATTGCTGAGGGTACCGTGACCATCACCGACAGCAGCGGCAAGACGGTTCGCACCATCGATCTGGGCAGTCGCGCCGCTGGCAGTGCCAGCTTCACCTGGGACGGCAAAGACACGTCCGGCACCCTCGTGCCGACCGGTACTTACACCTTCAAGGCGAGCGCGCCGATCAACGGCACCGCGACCGATCTGGCCACTTACCTGCCGGCAACGGTCAACAGCGTGACGATCAGCCAGACCGGTGGCGAGCTGATGCTCAACTTGGCTGGCAAGGGCTCCGTTGCCCTGTCCAAAGTACAAACCATTGGTATATAGAGCCGACTAACCGGCAACAAAGGAGTGGAATATGTCTTTCAATATCGGCCTTAGCGGTCTCTATGCAGCCAACAAACAACTGGACGTGACCGGCAACAACATCGCCAACGTCGCGACCGCCGGTTTCAAATCGTCCCGTGCAGAATTCGAAGACGTTTACTCGGCGACCCGCCTGGGCACCGGCAGCAAAGTCATCGGCAACGGTGTGCGCCTGGCCAACGTTTCCCAGCAGTTCACCCAGGGTGACATCAACAACACCGGCAACGTGTTGGACATGGGTATCAACGGTTCCGGCTTCTTTACCATGAGCAACAACGGCTCGATTTCCTACACCCGTGCCGGTACTTTCAAAGTCGACGACGCCGGTTTCATCACCAACACCGACTACACCTCGCGCCTGCAAGGTTACGCTGTGGATTCCAGCGGCAAGATCATCAAGGGTGTGTTGACCGACCTGAAGATCGACACCTCGAACCTGGCGCCAAAGTCCACTTCCGCCGTGGCTTCGAGCATCAACCTGAACTCGTCGGCACCGGTGATCGTTGATACCGGCGCCACCGCTGTCAAGTTCGATCCGTCCAAGGTCGAGACTTACACCGAGTCGTTCAGCACCCCGATCTATGACACGCAAGGCAACAAGCACAACATGGATCAGTACGTCGTGAAGACGGGCGAAAACACCTGGAAGGTGTACACGCTGGTCGATGGGCGCAACCCGGATGCAACCGGCAGTGATCCAAGCAAAGCTGCCACTCCGCCGATTGCATCGACTTTGACGTTCGACTCTGCCGGCAAACTCGTCCAGGTCAGCACGCCTGCCGCGGTTGCAGGTGATCCTCCGGTGATCAGCAGCGATCTGACCCTGATGAACTGGAAGCCAGGCACAGTGACCAACGGTGTCTTTACACCTAACGGCGCAGCTGCCAACCCGGATGGTGTAACCATTTCGATGGCCAAGACCACTCAGTACAACGCTGACACCTCGCGTACCATCCCGACTCAGGATGGTTACGCCACTGGCCAGATCACCAACCTGACCATCGACGGCACCGGTACGCTGTTCGCCAACTTCAGCAACAACCAGAACAAGGCGATCGGCCAGGTTGCACTGGCCAGCTTCACTAACGAGCAAGGTCTGCAAGCAGTGGGCGGCACCAGCTGGAAGGAAACCTTCGCTTCGGGTATCCCGGGTTATGACGCTCCGGAAACCGGCACACTGGGTTCCATCCAGTCGAACTCGCTGGAAGAGTCGAACGTGAACCTGACCAATGAGCTGGTGGACCTGATCAAGGGCCAGAGCAACTATCAGGCGAACGCCAAGACCATTTCGACCCAGAGCACCATCATGCAGACCATCATTCAGATGACCTGATGTGTTCGAATAGCTGCACTGAAAACCGACGCCTTTGGCGTCGGTTTTTTTTTGCCTGCTATCAGGCTTTGCTTAGATACCTACCGTTCGTCGGTAGCTGTGGTGCAGTAATTGCAGATGCCCCGAGCAAAGGAGGGGGCGCGTCAAACTTCCGCAGGTCATGGAGACCTCTGGTTGCAGGGCGGTTAAACGTCTCATCAATGACCACGCGCAAAAGTACTCGGCCTTGTCGAGGCGATTCTGAAGCATTGCGTTGACTATCGATTCATCAAAAAGGCAAGGAAGAAACAATGGCAGTTATAAACGGAACGTCGGGTACGGACACACTGGTAGGCACGTCAAGTGCGGATGAGTTGTATGGGTTTGCAGGAAATGACTCGCTGAGTGGTGGCGAGGGCAATGACCTGCTGGATGGCGGAGCAGGTGCTGATGTCTTGAATGGCGGGAACGGTATCGATACCGCGTCTTATGCCAATTCCACGGCGGGGGTGACTGTCAATCTGACCGCTGGCACAGGCATTGGCGGGGATGCTCAGGGCGATACCTTGACGTCTATAGAGGCCGTAGTTGGTTCCGCATTTAACGACACTCTCACCGCCCAGGCGTCCGGCAGCACTTTAAACGGTGGTGCTGGTAATGACATCTACTACGTCAACGGCACCTCGGTGAACGTGGTTGAAGCAGCGGGCGGCGGTGATGACGAAGTACGGACCATCCTGCTCAATCACACCCTGGCAGCCAACGTCGAGCGTCTGACTTACGTCGGCACCGGTAGTTTTACCGGTTACGGCAATGCTTCGGACAACATCATTACCGGCGGAGTCGGTAACGATTACTTGATGGGCGGCGCAGGTGCTGACCAATTCATTGGCGGTGCCGGCACTGATACCGTCAGTTATACCGACAGTCCTGCGAGCGTGACGATCAATACCAAAACCGGGGTGAACTCCGGGATCGCTGCCGGTGATACTTACGTCGGCATCGAGATGTTGCAGGGCTCCGGCGGCAACGACACCTTTATCAGTGGTGCGGCTGCCGATCAGTTCGATGGTTCGGGCGGCACTGACACCATTGATTACTCCGGTTCGTCCAGCGGCGTGACGGTAAGTCTGGTTGGCGGTGTTCCGGGTGTCGGTGGTGATGCCCAAGGCGACAAGTTGTGGAATTTCGAAACCGTCATCGGCTCGTCTTTCAATGACGTCCTGACCGGGCAAACCACGGGCAACGTCCTGAACGGCGGCGGCGGCGATGACATCTACTACGTCAACGGCACCTCGGTAAACGTGGTTGAAGCAGCGGGCGGTGGTGATGATGAAGTACGAACCATCCTGCTCAATCACAGTCTGGCAGCCAACGTTGAACGCCTGACTTACGTCGGCACGGGCAACTTCGTCGGTTACGGCAATGCTTCGGACAATGTCATCACAGGCGGGGTCGGAAACGACACCCTGATGGGCGGCGCAGGTGCTGACCAATTCATTGGTGGTGCAGGCACTGATACTGTCAGTTATACCGACAGCCCTGCGAGCTTGACAATCAATACCAAAACCGGGGTGAACTCCGGGATTGCTGCCGGTGATACTTACGTCGGCATCGAGATGTTGCAGGGCTCCGGCGGTAACGATACCTTTATCAGTGGCGAAGCCGCGGACCAGTT
>NZ_JBSVXS010000208.1:0-5090 GCF_054070155.1 Pseudomonas sp. SDT291_1_S447 | reverse complement strand
TGGATTCGGTAAAGAAATTTCAGGTCGGCGTATCTCCACAGCATCCCCCAATCAGTCCCCTCTCCCCCTGGGAGAGGGTTAGGGTGAGGGCCACTTTCGGATCAACGCAATTTCGCGTCTACTGTCCACCGCTCCAACCACACTCAAGGACTGAATGTGACCACCCCGCGCAACACCCACCTGATCGTCACTGCACGCCTGATCTCCGACTTCGGCGCCTTCCTCAACATGGTTGCGCTGACCACCTACGTCTATCTGCTGAGCAACAGCGCCATGAGCGTCGGGATCTTTCTCGCCAGCCGCGTGGGCGGAGGAATTTTTGCCAGCCTGATCGGCACCGCGTTTTACCGCCGCTGCAGCGGCCGCGCACCGCTGATCGCGTTCGACCTGCTGCGCGCCAGCGTGCTGGGCTTGTTGTTGATCGTGCCCGTCAACCAGCAGGCCTTGCTGTTACCGGTGATCGCCTTCGGTCTGGGTCTGGGCAATTCGATGTTCGCCATCGGCCTCAACAGCCAGTTGCCGCGTCTGATCCCCGCCGAGCAATTGCTCAAGGCCAACGCCTGGATCACCTCGGCCTCATCCGCCGCGATGGTCGGCGGCAGTCTGGTTTCAGGTCTGCTGGTCGCGGGTTTTGGTTTTGAAACGGTATTCGCCCTGAATGCGCTGACTTACCTGCTGGCAGCATTATTGATTGTGCCGCTGCGGTTCGAACCGGCGACCGTCAACGACGAACCTGATCGCAGCGAATGGACCGCGTTCAAGCAAGGCCTGCGTTCTGCGCCGGTGATTGCCGCGATGCTCGCGGTGACGATGGCCGACACCTTGGGCAGCGCTGCGCACAACGTCGGCTTTCCGATCATTTCCAAATTGCTCACGCCGGAGTCTGCGAGCACCACGCTGGGCCTGATGCTCGCGGTGTGGGCCAGCGGCAAACTGCTGGGCGCGCGCATCGCCAGCCGTCTCAAAGGCTCGGACAACATCCACCTCGAACGACGGTTTTTCTTCGGTGTGGCGCTGATGTCCTGTGGCTTTATCCTGATGTTCCAGCAACACAGCCTCTACGGTCTGCTGCTGTTTTCCTTACCGGCGGGTTTGGGTGATGGCTTTTCCGAAGTCGGGCTGATGTCGCGTCTGCAACGTGAGCCCGAGCGCTTGCGCCTGCCGATTTTCAGCGTGCTGACCTTGCTGCAGATGACCGGGTTCGGCATCGGCATGCTCATCGCCGCGCCGTTCTACGGGTGGTGGACGCCGGGTGCCGTGGTCATGCTGTTCCACGGCATTCCCCTCGGCACATTGCTCACGATAAAGCTGTTGGCGCTCAAGCGCGGGCGGGTTGCGCGCAGCAGCCCGACGCCAGCTCCTTGAGAATCGGGCAGTCGGGGCGGTGGTCGCCGTTGCAGTGCTCGACGAGGTCTTGCAGGGTGTCGCGCAGTTCGCCGAGTTCGCGGATCTTCTGATTCAACTCGTCGATGTGCTGGCGGGCCAAGGCCTTCACGTCGGCGCTGGCCCGTTGGCGATCCTGCCAGAGGGTCAGCAGTTTACCGACCTCTTCCAGCGAAAAGCCCAGGTCCCGCGAGCGCTTGATGAATGCCAGCGTGTGCAGGTCATCGTCGCCATAGACCCGATAACCGCTGTCGGTGCGATGCGCCGCTTTGAGCAGACCGATCGACTCGTAATAGCGGATCATTTTTGCGCTAAGGCCACTGTGTTTGGCTGCTTGACCGATGTTCATCGGTGCTCCTCCAAGTCCTTGGGTTTCCAGGTTTTCAACAGTAGCGCATTGCTCACCACGCTGACGCTCGACAGCGCCATGGCTGCACCGGCCAGTACCGGGTTGAGAAAACCGAATGCCGCCAGCGGAATGCCGATCAAGTTGTAGACGAAGGCCCAGAACAGGTTCTGGCGGATCTTCGCGTAGGTCTTGCGGCTGATTTCCAGCGCCGCCGGCACCAGCCGTGGATCGCCGCGCATCAGGGTGATGCCCGCCGCGTGCATGGCCACGTCGGTACCGCCGCCCATAGCGATGCCAATGTCCGCAGCGGCGAGGGCCGGGGCGTCGTTGATGCCGTCGCCAACCATCGCGACCACGCCGGTTTTTTTCAGCTCGCTAACGGTCGCGGCCTTGTCCGCTGG
This sequence comes from Pseudomonas sp. SDT291_1_S447, assembly GCF_054070155.1. Taxonomy (NCBI): domain Bacteria; kingdom Pseudomonadati; phylum Pseudomonadota; class Gammaproteobacteria; order Pseudomonadales; family Pseudomonadaceae; genus Pseudomonas; species Pseudomonas sp. SDT291_1_S447. The sequence goes on along the minus strand of NZ_JBSVXS010000208.1, from coordinate 2,957 downwards.
CAGCACTTCGGCGTGGACATTGCTGATGCCCAGCGCTTCGGCGACCACACGAGCGCTGCCGCGGTTGTCGCCGGTCAGCAGGTGGCTGTGGATATCCCGGGCGGCAAGTTGTTGCACCGCTTCCAGTGCGCCGGGTTTCAGGGTGTCACCGAAGGCGAACAAGCCGAGCACTTGCGGTTCAGGACTTTGCTCGATCAACCATGACAGGGTGCGGCCTTCGGCTTCCCAGGCTTGGGCGGATTCGCTCAGGTTGCCGGCGCTCAAAGCGCTTTCCTCCAGCAACCGGCGATTGCCCAGCGCCAGGCGCCGGCCGTCGAGATTGCCGGCGATGCCACGACCGGTGAGCGACTGGCTGGCGCTGACATCCGGTACGTGCAGTCCTCGTTCCGCTGCGGCATCGAGCACCGCTTTGGCCAACGGGTGTTCGCTGCCGCGTTGCAGCGCGCCGGCCAGTTTCAGCAGAGTGTTTTCGTCACCGTCGACTGCGGTGAAATGGGCGATACGCGGCGTGCCGGAGGTCAGCGTGCCGGTCTTGTCGAACACCACGCTGCTGACTTCATGGGCGCGTTCCAGCGCTTCAGCATCCTTGATCAGAATGCCGTGACGCGCGGCCACGCCGGTGCCGGCCATGATCGCGGTCGGCGTGGCGAGGCCCAGTGCACACGGGCAGGCGATGACCAGGACCGCGACCGCATTGATCAACGCGGTTTCGAGCGGTGCGCCGTAGAGCCACCAGCCGATCAGTGTCGCCAAGGCAATCAGCAACACGGTTGGCACAAAGATCTGGCTGACTTTATCCACCAGTTTCTGGATCGGTGCCTTGGCGGCTTGGGCGTCCTCTACCAGACGAATAATCCGTGCCAGCACGGTTTCCGCACCGAGTGCCTGAGTGCGCACCAGTAAACGGCCTTCACCGTTGATCGCGCCGCCCGTGACCTTATCCCCCGGTTGTTTCGGCACCGGCAGGCTTTCGCCGCTGATCAGTGCTTCGTCGGCATGACTCTGGCCTTCGATGACTTCGCCATCGACCGGGAAACGTTCACCGGGTTTGACCAACACCAGATCGTTCAGGCGCAACGCGCTGATGGCGACATCCTGTTCGCGGCCGTCGATCACTTGAATCGCCCGCTCCGGGCGTAACGCCTCGAGGGCGCGGATGGCGCTGGCGGTCTGACGTTTGGCGCGACTTTCCAGGTATTTGCCGAGCAGCACCAAAGCGATGACCACCGCCGACGCTTCAAAGTACAGATGCGGCATACGCCCGGCGGCGGTGGCCCATTCGTAAAGACTCAGGCCATAACCGGCGCTGGTGCCGAGGGCGACCAGCAAGTCCATATTGCCGGCGCCGGCGCGCACCGCTTTCCACGCGGCGACATAGAAACGTGCACCAAAGATGAATTGCACCGGCGTGGCGAGGGCGAATTGCGCCCAGGCCGGGAGCATCCAGTGGATGCCGAACGGTTGCAGCAACATCGGCGCCACCAGCGGCAGGGCGAGGGCAGTTGCGCAGATCAACGCCCAGCGTTCATGTTTCAGGCGCTGTTGTTGGTTATCGTTTTGTGGGTGTTCGGCTTGCCAGACGCTGGCCGAGTAGCCGGCCTTGTTCACGGCGTCGAGCAGGGTTTGTGAGTCGACCTGACCGAGCAATTCCAGATGCGCGCGTTCGTTGGCAAGATTGACGCTGACGCTTTTCACCCCGGCGACTTTAGTCAGGGCACGCTCGACGCGACCGACGCACGAGGCGCAGGTCATGCCTTCAATATTCAGTTCGATAGTCTGCTGCGGCACGCTGTACCCGGCACGTTCGACCGCCTCCATCAACGCCGGCAGGCTGTCGCCGGGCGCCTGCACACGGGCTTGCTCGGTGGCGAGGTTGACGCTGACGGCACTGGCGCCGCTGACTTTACTCAAGGCCCGCTCGACACGCCCGGCGCAACTGGCGCAGGTCATGCCGGCAATCGGCAGGTCGAAAGTGATGGAATCGGACATCGGTCGTACTCCCTGTAGTAGATGCCTACAAGGATCAACCTTGCCATGCGGGCAAGGTCAAGCGCCAATCTTTGAAGCGCTGCAAAAGCAACTGTGGGAGCGAGCCTGCTCGCGAAAGCGGCGGGTCAGTCAACATCATCGCTGAATGACACACCGTATTCGCGAGCAGGCTCGCTCCCACAGGTCTGGATTTGCTTAGTAGCCGAGATCGGCGCGCTTCAGGTACATGCCTTCCTGTGTCATCGCGATCCGGTACTTCTGCACATCGCCCGCCTGCAGTTTTATTTCCTGTGAACCCGGTGCGAGCAAGCCCGGATTGCAACCCGGTACTTGCCCCGGCAGTAGTTTCAGACGTAGCGAAACAGTGCCAGGTGGCAAGTTGAAAGATGTGCTCTGTTCCTGAAACAGGCGTGCCGACAGCTGATCCTGGATATACACACCGATCTCGCAGGAGGTTGCCACTTCCAGACGCTCACGGGAGATGATCAGAACGCCGTAATCCTCGCCAGCGGCTTGTACTTGAGGAACGGCGGCAAAGAGGCTGAGCAAGCCAAACAGGCTGAAAGCTGACCAGCGCATGGCTGAATCTCCTGAATTTAAGTCATTAATGTACGCAGCTTGGCCGAGCGCGGCGCCGATTGCCAGCCCGGCAGTTTATTGAAGAACTTGACCTTGCCATCGTGGCAAGCTCGAAACTGCCGGCAACCTCACTCAAAGGAGTCATTCCATGCAAGTGTTCAACGTTCAAGGCATGTCTTGCGGTCACTGCGTCAAAGCCATCACCAACGCTGTGCAGGCCAAGGATCCGGCGGCCAGTGTGCGGGTTGATCTGGCTGCGAAAGAGGTCGGCGTGGAAAGCGCGCTGAGCGCCGAGCAGGTGATCGAGGTCATCAGCGAAGAAGGCTACGCAGTGAAACTCGCCTAGAAGCAAAAGATCGCAGCCTGCGGCAGCTCCTACAAGGGGACGC
>NZ_JBSVXS010000207.1:0-5246 GCF_054070155.1 Pseudomonas sp. SDT291_1_S447 | reverse complement strand
TCCCACAGGGAGAACGCATTCCAACAGGTGGGAGCGAGCCTGCTCGCGAAGAGGCCAGTGGCAGCAAATCACTCTGAGTGCCTTGCTCACAATGAGTCTCGCCGCCTGCACCGTAGGCCCTGACTTCCAGAAACCCGAAGCCACACAAATCGCCGACTGGGCCAAACCCGCCAAGTCAGCCCCCAGCCAAGCTGTCAGCGAACCCCTCAACGAACGATGGTGGGAGGTCTTCCATGACCCGCAACTGTCCGCACTCACTCAGCGTGCGGTGCAGAGCAACCTCGACCTGCAACTGGCCAGCAGCCGCCTGCAACAAAGCCGTGCCGCGCGCCAGGTGATAACCGCTGACCGTTATCCGAGCACTGCCGCCACCGGGAGTTACGCGCGCAAACGCAACAGCAGCGAGGGCCTGAACGACCCGTCCGGACACAACGGCGATTCCGCGTTCAACCTGTGGGACGCCGGTTTCTCCGCCTCATGGGAACTGGATTTCTGGGGCCGCGTACGTCGCGAAACCGAAGCCGCCGACGCCAACCTCGAAGTCGCCGAAAACGACCGTCGCGGGGTGTTATTGGCAGTGCTCGCTGACACGGCGCAAAACTACATTCAGCTGCGCGGTGTACAAAACACCCGCGCCGTCACCGAGCAGAACCTCGATGTCGCCCGCCATAGCCTGAAGCTCTCGCAACTGCGTCTGGCCGACGGTGTGGCGACCGATCTCGACGTCGCCGAAGCCGCTGCGCAAGTCGCGGCCATCGAATCGCGATTGCCGGCGCTGGAGCAACGCCAATCGCAGTTGATCAACGCGATCAGCCTGCTGATGGGCGAACCGCCACAGGCATTGGCCAAAGAGTTATCCACAGACGCCGCCGTGCCGCAGTCGCCGCTGCAAGTCGCCATCGGCCTGCCGTCGCAACTGGCCGAACGCCGCCCGGACATCCGCCAGGCCGAAGCGCGCCTGCACGCTGCCACTGCCAATATCGGTGTAGCCAAAGGCGACTTCTATCCGCGCATCAACCTGTCCGGCAACCTCGGCTCGCAAGCCATGCAACTCAGCGACTTTGGCTCGTGGGGTTCGCGGGCCTTCGGCATCGGCCCGCAATTCAGTTTGCCGTTGTTCGACGGCGGACGCCTGCGCGGCATGCTGCAACTGCGCGAAGCGCAACAACAGGAAGCGGCGATCGCCTACCAGCAAACCGTACTGCGCGCATGGCACGAAATCGACGATCAACTGACCGTCTACAACGCCAGCCAGCGCCGCCGCGACAGCCTCGCCGAAGCCGTACGGCAGAACCAGATCGCCCTGCGCACCGCGCAACAGCAATACGTCGAAGGCGTGGTCGATTTCGTCAACGTCCTCACCGTGCAAGGCGCGCTGCTGGCGACGCAGGAGCAGTGGGTGGAAAGCTCCACTGGCGTGTCGCTGGCGATGGTCGGGCTGTACAAGGCCTTGGGCGGCGGTTGGCAATCGGTGTATCCAGAGGCAAAAGTCGCCGCCGGGTTGCCGGGTGTCGTGAAAGCGCCAACCGGCATCGACGGTTCCGCCGTGGCTGACCTAAAGTGATGGGCAGGTTGGCGCGTCATACTCTCGTGGCGCTGCGGCGCGGCAAGAGGAAGCGATGGCGGTCAACAGAGTCACGCCAATGGGCGACACGCAAGATCCGTTTGCCGCGCCCGGTTCCTGGTTCGGCAGCCTGCGTTGGGTGCGTTGGGTAAAAAATCACTGGCTGTGGCCAATTCTCGCGCTGGCCGCGTTCGTGCGTTTTTATGACCTGACGGCGGCAGCGATCTGGGGTGATGAAGGTTCCAGTCTGCTGCTGGCGCGCTATTCGCTGAGTGAAATCTGGCAGCACGCGGCATTTGATGTGCATCCGCCGCTGTACTTCATGCTGCTGCATGGCTGGGTCGAATTGTTCGGGGACGGCATTCTCGCGGTCCGCGCTCTCAGTGCGCTTACCGGTATTGCGGCGGTCGGGCTGGGCGTGTGGCTGGTGGATCGCCTGGCCACTCGCCGCGCCGCGTTTATCGCCGGATTGTTGCTCGCACTGCTACCGACGGCGGTGCGCTACAGCCAGGAAGTGCGCATGTACGCGCTGCTCGGTGCGCTGCTGATTGCCGCGAGCCTGGCGCTGGTTTACTGGATCCGGCGCCCGCAACGCCAGCGCTACCTGGTGTATTACCTGCTGCTGATGAGCGCCGCGCTCTACACCCACTATTTCGCCGTGCTCGCGGCGCTGTGTCACTGGCTTTATCTGATCGCGATCCGCGTACAGCGTGGTTACCGGTTCCGGCACATCCAGCGCTGGAACTGGTGGCTGGCGAACCTGGCCATTGTCGTGCTGTACCTGCCGTGGCTGCCCAATCTGCTTGATTTGATGCAGCACATGCAGCAGCTCGAGGCCGGTGGCGATGTCGGTTGGGAGCCTGCCGTTACGTTGAGTTCGCTGCCATCGATGATCTGGTCATGGCTGATTCAGGATGACGGCGAAAGTTTGCCGTGGCTGATTTACGCAGCGTTGCCGCTGGCGATGCTGGGGCTGGCAGTCATTGCTGTGATGCGCGATCGCAGTGTGTCGCGCGGCAGTATTCTGTTGGCGCTGTACACCGGGCTGCCGCTATTGCTGGTGTATCTGGTGTCGTTCATTACGCCGGTATTCATTGAGCGTTATCTGACGGCGTATGCCCTTGGCTTGCCGATGCTGACGGCGTTGGCCATCGACCGTTTGTACAGCCGCGTGCGGATTTTTGCCTTGGCGGTACTGGTGTCGCTGATCGCGGTGGAACTGGTCGGCGTAAACAACAACGCCACGGTCGACACTCATGATCAGCTCGACACAGTCGTGAAGTACGTCAATCAGCATTTTCTGCCTGGTGACCGCATCGTCACCAGCGACATGCTCTGGTACTTGAGCTACGTCTACTATGATCGCACCGGGGCGCAAGTGCGCCTCTTCACCCCACCGAACGCCGATGGCCAATCGACGCGGCCAAATGAGTACGGGTTCGGCACGCTGGTAACGAGTGATGTCTATCTGAACAGCCTGACCGAGCTGCCAGCCGGAGGCCGGGTCTGGCTGGTCGGAACCGTCGATGAGCCACAAGAGTTCTCACCGCTACCTGCGACCTGGCAGACCAGCGCTGAAGTCCACGCGGGCGGGATGCAAGCACGCTTGTTCGTGCCCAAACCTGCGAGTGGATAGGCGGGTCATGATTTGCCGGATAAATCCGCCATGCCCTTGAGCAATTCAATCGGCAACGGAAAGACAATCGTCGAACTTTTGTCCCCGGCAATCGAACTCAAGGTCTGCATATAGCGCAACTGCATTGCCCCAGGCTGGCGACCGAGCATTTCCGCTGCCTGCATGAGTTTTTCCGAGGCTTGCAGTTCGCCTTCGGCGTGAATCACCTTGGCCCGACGTTCGCGCTCGGCTTCCGCCTGTTTGGCGATGGCGCGCACCATCGATTCGTTGAGATCGACATGCTTGATCTCGACGTTGGCGACCTTGATGCCCCAGGCATCGGTCTGCGCATCGAGCACCTGTTGGATGTCGATATTCAACTGCTCGCGTTCAGCCAGCAGTTCATCCAGTTCGTGTTTGCCGAGCACTGCACGCAAGGTGGTTTGGGCCAGTTGACTGGTGGCCGACAGATAATCTTCAACCTGAATAATCGCCTTCTGTGGATCAAGCACGCGGAAATACAGCACAGCGTTGACCTTCACCGACACGTTGTCGCGGGTGATCACATCTTGCGGCGGCACATCGAGAACCACCGTGCGCAGGTCGACCCGAACCATTTGCTGGACCACCGGAATCAGCAGGATCAGCCCCGGGCCTTTGACTTGCCAGAAGCGGCCAAGCTGAAACACCACGCCGCGCTCGTATTCACGCAGGATGCGAAACGTCGAACCGGCCAAGGCAATGACCAGTAACAGCAGCGCAACAAAACCGATTTGCAGACCCATGATCACTCTCCGAGTGGCGCCGCGTCAGTCGCGGCCACTTGCAGCAACAATCCCTTGCGACCCACCACGCGCACCGATTGCCCGGTGTGCAGCGGCGTGGCGCTGAGCACTTGCCAGCGCTCACCTTGCAGTTGCACCCAACCATTGCGGGCATCGCCCGGTTGCACTGTGGTGATCGCGGTCACGCTGCCGAGCAGGCCAGCGTCGCCACTGACGGCGTGGCGCGGGCGGGTTTTCAGGGCGCGGATCAGCAGCGCGAGCAACAGCAGGGCGCTGATCAGACCGAGGCCGATCATCATTGGCACTGGCAACTCGGCGTTGCTCAGAATCAGCGCACCGATGACGAACATGATGATGCCGCCCAGCCCGATCACTCCGTAATTGGGCAGCGCCGCTTCGGCGATCAGAAAGACGATGCCCAAGGTAATCAGCCACAAACCGGTCGGACTCATCGGCGGCAACGGGGTGTCGGCAGCCAGGGCTGAACCGCTGATCAGCAGGAGCAAGGCAAACGCACAACATCGGCTGTTCACGTGACCCTCCGCGAGCGTCATGGGCTGGTTCTTTCAGTCTAGTTGAGGGTTGTCCTGTATGAATTTTGATCAATGTGCAGATATGTCCGGTGAGCGGATTTCCCTGCGCCAGACCCCCGCCGAACTAGACTCAAAGACACGGCAACCACCGTTCAGCGCAACACCGAGGTGCATCATGCGCATGGCAAGAAAAGTACAGAGCAGCCTGAACCGGGCGCACTGCGAATACGACATCGTCGCCCATCGACACTCGTCCAGCAGCCTGGAAACCGCACGGGTCGCCGGGGTGCCCGCCGAGCGCGTGGCCAAATCGATCATCCTCGACGACCACCACGGGCATTACCTGATGGCCGTGCTGCCGGCCAGTCGTCATCTGGACCTGAGCAAGGTACGCACCAGCGGCGAATGGCAACTGACCCGCGAAAGCAATCTGGCGCACATCTTCGATGACTGCGAGCGCGGCGCGGTGCCGCCGCTGGGTGGCTCTTATGGCCTGGACATGGTCATCGACCCGTTGCTGACGCGGCAGAAGGATATTTATCTGGAGGCGGGCAACCACAATTATCTGCTGCACATGAGCATGCCCGAGTTTCTGAAAATGGTGCCGCATGCCGAGGTGCGGGAGTTGAGTGATTAGGTTTTGTGGTGCCGGCACTGAGGCCTTCGCGAGCAGGCTCGCTCCCACAGGTTGATCGCATTCCCCTGTGGGAGCGAGCCTACTCGCGAATAATCTTCCACACACCCCATTT
>NZ_JBSVXS010000206.1:0-5330 GCF_054070155.1 Pseudomonas sp. SDT291_1_S447 | reverse complement strand
GTGTCAGGCAACTGAGATGTTGACTGACACACCGCTATCGCGAGCAGGCTCACTCCTACAGATTTTCCCAGACTATGGCCGAACGGCGCAGCACGTTACAGATTCACCTGAAGTCATAAAAACCATATCAGGGCGCGGCAGAACGCCGCAGCCAGCCCTTCAATCTGATCCGCACAAATCAAGGATTCCTGAGCCTGTTTTGTTTCTGGTGGGGTTTCTACAGTGCAGCTCATGCCAGACCGGGTGGCCTGGCAAGACTTTGCAACCGTGGATGAACTGACCATGAGTACAGCAACAATCGGACAGGCTTATAACTACAAGGTCGTCCGCCAATTCGTCATTGCCACAATTTTCTGGGGTGTGGTGGGCATGGCAATGGGCGTTTTGATCGCCTCGCAACTGGTCTGGCCAGAGATGAATCTGGACCTGCCGTGGACCACCTTCGGCCGACTGCGACCGCTGCACACCAGCCTGGTGATTTTCGGTTTCGCCGGCAGCGCGCAATTCGCCGCCAGTTACTACGCCGTGCAGCGTACCTGCCAGGTGCGGCTGTATTCCGACACTCTCGCCGCGTTCACCTTCTGGGGCTGGCAATCGGTGATCGTGATCATGCTGATCACCCTGCCGCTGGGCTACACCACCACCAAGGAATACGCCGAGATCGAATTCTCCGGCGCAGTGTGGATGGCCGTGGTCTGGGTCGCCTACGCCGTGGTGTTTTTCACCACCGTGGTGCAGCGCAAGACCAAGCACATCTACGTCGGCAACTGGTTTTTCGGCGCGTTCATTCTGGTGATCGCCATGTTGCATGTGGTCAATCACCTGTCAATTCCGGTGGACTGGTTCAAGTCCTATCCGGTGTATTCCGGCGCTACCGATGCCATGGTGCAGTGGTGGTACGGACATAACGCGGTGGGTTTCTTCCTGACCACCGGGTTCCTCGGGATGATGTATTACTTCGTGCCGAAACAGGTCAATCGGCCGGTGTATTCGTATCGTTTGTCGATCGTGCATTTCTGGGCGCTGATCACCCTGTACATCTGGGCCGGCCCGCACCATTTGCACTACACCGCGCTGCCGGACTGGGCGCAGTCACTGGGCATGGCCATGTCCCTGATCCTGCTCGCGCCGAGCTGGGGCGGGATGATCAACGGCATGATGACCTTGTCCGGCGCCTGGCATAAATTGCGCACCGACCCGATTTTGCGCTTTCTGGTGTTGTCGCTAGCGTTCTACGGCATGTCGACGTTCGAAGGGCCGATGATGGCGATCAAAACCGTCAACGCCCTCTCCCACTACACCGACTGGACCATCGGCCACGTCCACGCCGGGGCGTTGGGCTGGGTGGCGATGATCACCTTCGGTGCGACTTATCACATGGTGCCGAAAGTCTTTGGCCGCGAGCAGATGTACAGCACGCCGCTGATCAATCTGCACTTCTGGCTGGCGACCATTGGCACCGTGCTGTACATCGCCTCGATGTGGGTCAACGGCATCACCCAGGGCCTGATGTGGCGGGCGATCAACGAGGACGGCACGCTGACCTATTCGTTTGTCGAAGCGCTACAGGCCAGTCATCCGGGATTCATCGTGCGCTTTGCTGGCGGGGTGTTTTTCCTCACGGGTATGTTGCTGATGGCTTACAACGTGTGGCGCACAGTGCGGGTGGCGGACGTCGCACTGGCGCATCGTGAAGCGCAGATCGCTTGAGGCAGGGAGCCGAATGTGATGGATATTTTTTTCAATGTGTTGGGCGTGGTGTTTCTGTGGCTGGCGGTGGAGTATTGCTTGCGGCGGGAGACGGCGGACAGTCTGGATGAGGCGAGCATGGTGCCGTTCGCCGATGACCCGGAGGTGGCGCGGCGGGTTGAGCTGGCCACTGGCAAGACAGTGAAAGCGGTGGCGCCGGAGGTGGCGAAGCCGGGGTGGGTCAATCTCGATATGTGAGGGGTGTCAGGTGGGGTGCCCTCACCCTAGCCCTCTCCCAGAGGGAGAGGGAACTGACCGAGTGGTTTGTTCGGGTTACACCGACCTGAAATATCGAGTCGAACTCAGGTTCGGGCCGTCCCCCAATCGGCTCCCTTTCCCCCTCGCCCCCTTGGGGGAGAGGGCTGGGGTGAGGGGGTAAGCTCTTGATCTTAACTACGATCCCGAGGGATCAGGCTCTGCAACTGCTGCGCCAGAAAATTTGCATCAAACACAAACGTATCCGGATCCTTCAGCCCATTGGTCTTGCGCCACTGCCACTCACCATTCGCCAGTCCCACCAACGAAATGCTGCCATAACGCGCCGCCGTCAGCCCCATCACCGCAAGCGAAATCTGCCCCGCACTGCCCATCACATCCGGCACGAACTCCACCGGTTTGCCGGCAATCACAATGCTCAGTTTCTCAGTCTTGAAGGTCGAGGTCTCCACCGGCGTGCTCGGCCCGAACGCGACATAAGCCTCACGACTCACCTCCAGCAGATTCGGCGCCTGCACCGGTTCCAGCCATTGCTGAATATCGCCGAACAGCGCGGTAATCCGCGTGGCCCATGCCGCCGATTGTGTTTCGAACAGTTGCTTCTTGTGCGCTTCGCTCTCGGCGTAATGACGAAGCATCTCGCCCAATTGTTGTACGTCGTCCATAGCGGTGTACCTCGGAAAGGACTTGCAATACTCGATAGTGGCAGATACCAGCCGCTGCGTACGTTTAACCTGCACCAAGTCCGATGAAGCACCATGACACTTGGGTGAAAGATCAGCAGTACAGTCACTTGTTGCTGGCATCGGCCCCTGAACAAAAGGAAACTCCGGGCAGACCTGAACGTTCGACACTGTCATATGCCTGAGGACATCCAATGCGCACCATCGGCCTGATCGGCGGCATGAGCTGGGAATCCAGCGCCGAATACTATCGACTCATCAATCAGCAAGTCCGTGATCGTCTCGGCCCGTTGCGTTCGGCGCAATTGCTGATGTACAGCGTCGACTTCGGCCCAGTCGAACAGGCCCAGCACGCCGGACGCTGGGACGATGCGGCGGCAATTCTGGTGGATGCCGCGCGCCGGCTGGAAGCGGGAGGCGCCGAATGCGTGGTGCTGTGTACCAACACCATGCACAAGGTTGCCGAACAGATTCAGGCGGCGATCAGCATTCCGTTCCTGCACATTGCCGAACCGGCCGCACAGGCCGCCCTGTCGATCGACGCACGCACGGTGGGACTGCTCGGCACCGCATTCACGATGGAACAGGACTTTCTCAAGCAACGCCTGGTCGCCAAGGGTTTGACCGTATTGGTGCCGGACGAAACAGAGCGCAAGGACGTGCACCGGATCATCTACGACGAACTCTGCGTCGGTGTGATCAGCGATCAGTCGCGAGAAATCTATCAGCGGGTGATCGAATCCCTCACCGCGCGTGGCGCGCAGGCGATCATCCTCGGTTGCACGGAAATCGGCCTGTTGCTCAAACCCGAACACAGCGCCCTGCCCCTGCTCGACACCACCGAACTGCATGCGCAGTCGGCGGTGGCGTTCGCCCTGGGCGACTGACTCAGGTTTTCGGACGACTGCGCAGACGGGCCATGCTCAAGGTGTCGACCCACTGCCCGTCGCGCACCGCGTAATCGCGAAACAGGCCTTCGTCCTCGAAACCGAATTTGCGGTAGAGCGCGATGGCGGCCTCGTTGTCGGCGTAAACCGAGAGTTCGACGCGGTGCAGGTTCATCCAGTTGTCGGCAACGTCGAGTGCCGCCGCCAACAGCTTCGAACCCACGCCTTTGCCCTGCCACGCCCCGGCGACTGCCATACCGACGCTGCCGGCGTGGCTGCGACGAATCCGCGAATAGTTTTCCAGCCCCAGATGGCCGATGACCTGGCCCTGATGCAGCGCGACCAGCTTCAACACCCGTTCATTTTCCGCCAGCAGCCGTTGGCGCCAGACGTCGACGGACTGAAACGGCATCTGCAACACCTGCCGGGTGACGGCCCGCTCGTTGTAGAGCGCAGTGACAGCCTCGAGGTGCGACTCGCTGAAGCGTTCGATGTGAATGGCGGCGTTGTGGTCGGGCATGGCGGATCCTTCCTGGATCGATGTGTGGCTGACCACTCTAAACCGCCAAACACGACATCAGCCATAGGTAAATACTTGTAGGAGTGAGCCTGCTCGCGATAGCGGTGTGTCAGTCAATATTGATCAATCTGACAGAAGGCTATCGCGAGCAGGCTCACTCCTACAGGGGAATGTGAGCACAGGAGGATTGCCTCAGCTCTGGAACCATTCGTGGCGTTCGTTGAAGGTGTGGTGGATGAGGTCGGTGAGGGTCTGCACTTCAGCCACATTCTGTGACTCGGCGTTGACGGCCAGCCATGCCTGCAATTGCATAGGTTCTTCAAATAATCCCGGTAGCGCGATCAGACCCCGATCAAACCGGCTCATATACGCCGGCAACAAACCGATGCAAGCGCTACAGCGAATCATCTCCAGCATCAATTCATAGGACTGCATCTGCACCACCCCGGCCAACCGCTGTTCGACCAGTTCATTCCACGGCCGAAAACTGTCGATCTGCCGATCATGCTGCCATTGCACCAGCATGAAGTCGGCAAGGTCATCAGGGGTGTCCGGGCGCGCGGTAACGCGGGAGTAGCGTTTGGCGATGTGCGGCAGGTAGTCGAGGCGCGCCAGTGGTTGCGGTTCGCTGGTGGCGAAGGTCGGGCCGGGGTGTGGGGTTTCGCCGTTGGCCAGCCACAGCACGATGTCGGCGCTGACGGCGCGCAGGGACAGTTCACTGTCCAGCGCGATGATTTCCAGGCGCACGCTGGCGTTGCGGCGCAGCAGTGCGATCAGGTCGCGGCCGAGGATGTCGTGCAGGATCGATTCGGCGACGGCGAGGCGAATCAGCGGTTGTTCGATCACCGGAAGTTTGCGCTCGTTGGCCAGCGCTATCAGTTTGGCCTGCAATTGTTGGCCTTCGCGGGTCAGGCTCAAGGCGCTGCCTTGAAAGCTGAACAGCGTGTGCTGAAGCTCTTGCTCAAGCTGCGCCAGTTGTTTGCGCAGCAAGGTCGAGCGTACGTTGAGGCTGCGTGCGGCTTGCATGAAGCAACCGCAGCGGGCGCTGACCAGAAAGTATTGGGCGACGTCGGCATCGATGGTCGCGGCGTGTGCGAGCCACGGTTCGCTGTGGTCGTGTTGCCAGTGGTAATCGGTGGTGCCCGGTCGTCCTGCGGGTTCGGTGAATGACATCGATGACTCCCTGTCGATCTTTGTAGTTGCCTTTACGCAATTCCCCTGTAGGAGTGAGCCTGCTCGCGATAGCGGTGTGTCAGTCGACATTTCTTAACCTGA
>NZ_JBSVXS010000205.1:0-5371 GCF_054070155.1 Pseudomonas sp. SDT291_1_S447 | reverse complement strand
CCAGTGACGCGGAGCGTCACGGGCTGCATTCCCACGCAGAGCGTGGGAACGATCAGCAAGGGGTAAGCCTGAGATGAACATTCTTTATGACGAACGCCTCGACGGCCCGCTGCCGCAGGTGAACAAAGCCGAATTTCTCAAGGCCCTGCAGCACGCGCTACCTGACCTCGACATTTTATGGCGCGAGGACGAACTCAAACCCTACGAATGCGACGGCCTCTCCGCCTACCGCACCACGCCGATGCTGGTCGCCCTGCCCCGTCGACTCGAGCAAGTGCAAACCCTGCTCAAACTCTGCCATCAGAGGAACGTCCCGGTGGTTGCCCGTGGTGCCGGCACCGGCTTGTCCGGCGGCGCCTTGCCGCTGGAGCAGGGCCTGCTGCTGGTGATGGCGCGCTTCAACAATATCCTGCACATCGACCCCGACGCGCGCACCGCGCGGGTTCAACCGGGGGTGCGCAATCTGGCGATTTCCCAGGCAGCGGCGCCCTTCGGCCTGTATTACGCGCCGGATCCATCGTCGCAGATCGCCTGCTCGATCGGCGGCAACGTGGCGGAAAACGCCGGCGGTGTGCATTGCCTCAAGTACGGATTGACCGTGCACAACCTGCTGAAAATCGAAGTGCTGACCATCGAAGGCGAACGCCTGACCCTCGGTTCGGATGCACTCGACTCAGCGGGTTTCGATCTGCTCGCGTTGTTCACCGGTTCCGAAGGCTTGCTGGGGATCATCACCGAAGTCACGGTCAAACTGCTGCCCAAACCGCAAGTCGCGAAAGTCCTGCTGGCCAGTTTCGATTCTGTGGAAAAGGCTGGCCGCGCGGTCGCCGAGATCATCGCGGCGGGGATCATTCCCGGCGGCCTGGAGATGATGGACAACCTCGCCATTCGCGCCGCTGAAGATTTCATTCACGCCGGTTACCCGGTCGATGCCGAGGCGATTCTGCTGTGCGAACTCGATGGCGTCGAAGCCGATGTTCACGACGATTGCCAGCGGGTGCGCGAGGTCATGACCGCGGCCGGCGCCACCGAAGTGCGTCAGGCCCGTGACGAAGCGGAACGCGTGCGCTTCTGGGCCGGACGCAAAAATGCTTTCCCGGCCATCGGCCGTTTGTCGCCGGACTATTACTGCATGGACGGCACCATCCCGCGCCGCGAATTACCCGGCGTCCTGCAAGGCATCGCCCGCCTCAGTGAAGAATACGGTTTGCGCGTGGCCAACGTGTTCCATGCCGGCGATGGCAACATGCACCCGCTGATTCTGTTCGACGCCAACCAACCCGGCGAACTGCACCGCGCCGAAGCCTTGGGCGGCAAGATCCTCGAACTGTGCGTGCAAGTTGGCGGCAGCATCACCGGTGAACACGGCGTCGGCCGCGAGAAAATCAATCAAATGTGCGCGCAGTTCAACAGCGACGAACTGAGTCTGTTTCACGCGGTAAAAGCCGCGTTCGACCCACAAGGCCTGCTCAATCCCGGCAAGAACATTCCGACCCTGCACCGCTGCGCCGAATTCGGCGCGATGCACATTCACGCCGGGCAATTGCCGTTCCCCGAACTGGAGCGTTTCTGATGGCCGATGTCGACGCCGCCAGCGCCCTGCTCGATCAGGTCAACGAAGCGCGGGCCAATGCCACGCCGCTGAAAATTCAGGGTGGCAACAGCAAAGCCTTTCTCGGCCGCGAGGTCGCCGGCGAAGTGCTCGACACCCGCGCCCATTGCGGCATCGTCCGTTACGAGCCGACCGAACTGGTGATCACGGCGCGCTCCGGCACGCCTCTGTCCGAGCTGCTGGCGGTGCTGGACGCTGCCGGACAGATGTTGGCTTGCGAACCGCCGGCATTCGGCGAAGGTGCCACCGTCGGCGGCATGATCGCCACGGGGTTGTCCGGTCCACGACGACCGTGGTCTGGCTCGGTGCGCGACTTTGTCCTCGGCACGCGGGTGATCACCGGCCTCGGTCAGCACCTGCGTTTCGGCGGCGAAGTGATGAAAAACGTCGCCGGTTATGACCTGTCGCGGCTGATGGCCGGCAGTTACGGCTGCCTCGGCGTGCTCACCGAAGTGTCGCTGAAAGTCCTGCCGAAACCACGGCAGTGCCTGAGCATTCGCCTCGACATGGACTGCGCGCGGGCGCTGGCCAAGCTTGCCGAGTGGGGCCAGCAACCGCTGCCGATCAGTGCCGCGTGTCACGATGGTCAGAGCCTGTATCTGCGGCTCGAGGGCGGCGAAGGCTCGGTGACGGCGGCGCATCAACGCCTCGGTGGTGAACCGCTGGATTCAGGGTTCTGGCGCGATCTGAATGAGCAGCGTCTAGGGTTTTTCAACGAAGGTCTGCCGCTGTGGCGCTTGTCGTTGCCGAACAATCTCGGACCACTGGATCTGCCCGGCGAGCAACTGATCGACTGGGCCGGTGCACAACGCTGGCTGAAATCCGACGCGGCGCACATTCATATCCTCGCTCAGGAACTCGGCGGCCATGCCACCTGCTTTACCCACGGCGCCTGCTCTTCGCCATTCCAGCCGCTGGCCTGGACACTGCTGCGCTATCACCGGCAACTCAAAGCGCAACTCGACCCGCAAGGGCTGTTCAACCCCGGGCGCATGTACGCGGAGTTCTAGCCATGCAAACCACCCTCAGCGAACAATCGCGACAACTGCCCCGCGCCGCCGAGGCGGAAAAGATTCTGCGCACCTGCGTGCATTGCGGCTTTTGCAACGCGACATGCCCGACCTATCAGTTGCTCGGCGATGAACTCGATGGCCCGCGCGGGCGCATCTACTTGATCAAACAAGTGCTCGAAGGCGCACCCGCGACGGCGCAGACGCAACTGCATCTGGACCGCTGCCTGTCGTGCCGCAACTGCGAAACCACCTGCCCGTCCGGCGTCGACTATCACAACCTGCTCGACATCGGCCGCGCGGTGGTCGATCAAGCAGTGCCGCGTCCGGCGTCCCAGCGCCTGTTGCGCGAAGGGTTGCGCGCATTAGCGCCGAATCCGGGATTGTTCAAAGGCTTGCTGCGCATGGGCACGACGTTTCGGCCGCTGTTGCCGCGAGTGCTCGAAAGCAAACTGCCGCAGCATCTGCCGTTTTCCGGTTTGCGCCCCGCCCCGCGCCATGCCCGGCAGGTGTTGTTGCTTGAAGGCTGCGTACAACCGGGGTTGTCGCCAAATACCAATGACGCCACGGCGCGGGTGCTGGATCGCTTGGGCATCAGTGTCACCCCGGTGGCCGAGGCCGGTTGTTGTGGTGCTTTGGACTATCACCTCGACGCGCAAGCCAAAGGTCTCGACCGCGCCCGACAGAACATCGACGCCTGGTGGCCGCACCTGCAAAACGGCGCCGAAGCGATTGTGCAGACCGCCAGCGGTTGCGGCGCATTCATCAAGGATTACGGGCATTTGCTGGCAGACGATCCGGTGTATGCGGCCAAGGCCCGGGAAATCAGCGAGCGCACGCTGGATCTGGTGCAGGTACTCGCGCAGGAACCGCTGGAGCAGATCTGCGCCGCCACTGAACGGCGGATTGCCGTGCATTGTCCGTGCACGTTGCAGCACGCGTTGAAACTGGGCGGCGCGGTGGAAGCTGTGCTGACCCGCCTCGGTTTCAATCTCACCGCCGTGCCCGACGGCCATTTGTGCTGCGGCTCGGCGGGTACGTACTCGCTGACGCAACCGGTGCTGGCCCGGCAACTGCGCGACAACCGCCTCAACGCGCTGGAGAGTGGCCGCCCTGAGCTGATCGTCACTTCCAACGTCGGCTGCCAGAGCCATCTGGGCAGTGCCGGACGCACGCGGGTGATGCACTGGATCGAACTGGTGGATCAGTCGTTGGCAGAATGAAGTTCGTAGGATTCTTCGTTTGCCCGCGTGCGAGAAGGCTGCGATCTTTTCCCTCATCCATTCCGTGACCGTGGCAGGAATTTTTTTCATGACCGTGCAGCCGTTCGTCAGCCCCGACCTGATCCGCCAACGCTTCTCCAAAGCGATGTCCGACATGTACTGCGAAGAAGTGCCGCTGTACGGCGCGCTGATGCAATTGGTCGAGCAAACCAACCGCGAGGTGCTTGCCGATCAGCCGGACATCGCCCGGCAACTCAACAGCACCGGTGAAATCCAGCGGCTGGACATGGAGCGCCATGGCGCCATTCGCGTCGGCACCGCGACGGAACTGGCCACCCTCGCCCGCCTGTTTGCGGTGATGGGCATGCAACCGGTGGGTTATTACGACCTGACCCCGGCGGGCGTGCCGGTGCATTCCACGGCTTTTCGCGCAGTGCATGAGGACGCGCTGCAAGTCAGCCCGTTTCGGGTGTTTACGTCGTTGTTGCGCCTGGAGTTGATTGAAGATTCCGAACTGCGCGACTTTGCCGAATCCGTGCTGGCCAAGCGTTCGATCTTTACCTCGGAGGCGTTGCGCCTGATCGCGCAAGCTGAAACCGCGGGAGGACTGAATGAAAGCGAAGCCGAGGCATTCGTCCTACAGGCACTGGAAACCTTTCGCTGGCATCACAGCGCCACGGTTACTGCCGCGCAATACCAGACTTTAAGCGCCCAACACCGCTTGATCGCCGACGTCGTGGCGTTCAAAGGCCCGCACATCAATCACCTGACGCCACGCACGCTGGACATCGACAGCGTCCAGGAACAGATGCCGGCCCATGGCATCACCCCAAAAGCGGTCATCGAAGGCCCGCCGCGCCGGCAATGCCCGATCCTCTTGCGTCAGACCAGTTTCAAGGCGCTGGACGAGCCGATCGCCTTCACCGATCAGAACCAGATCCGTGGCAGTCACAGCGCGCGTTTCGGCGAAATCGAACAGCGTGGCGCGGCACTCACCCCCAAAGGCCGGGCGCTGTATGACCGCTTGCTGAATGCCGCGCGCGATGAACTCGGCGACTTCCCCAACGAAGCCAACGCCGCACGCTACAACGCGCTGATGGCTCAGCACTTTGGCGAATTTCCTGACAGTGTCGAAGGCATGCGAGACCAAGAGTTGGCGTACTTTCGCTATTTCGCCACGGAAAAAGGTCTGGCTGCTGGAGGACTTGGGCAGTCGTCTCTGGAGGACTTGTTACGCGATGGTTATGTGAAAGCGGAACCGTTGGTGTACGAAGATTTCCTGCCGGTGAGTGCGGCGGGGATTTTTCAGTCGAACCTTGGTGATGCGGCGCAGGCGCATTACGGCGAGCATTCCAATCGGCAGGCTTTCGAGCAGGCGCTGGGGCGCGCGACCATTGATGAGTTGGGGTTGTATGCCGCGACGCAGCAGCGTTCGATTAATGAGTGCCTGACACAACTTACGCGTTGAAAAATCAAAAGATCGCAGCCTTCGGCAGCTCCTACGGTGGAAATGCATTCCAAGTGTA
>NZ_JBSVXS010000204.1:0-5632 GCF_054070155.1 Pseudomonas sp. SDT291_1_S447 | reverse complement strand
CTTGCTCGTGAGAGCGGTGTGCCAGCCAACACATCCGCCACAGGCAATCCGCTACCGCGAACGGTCTCACTCCTACAAGGTTCAGTGGTGTATCCATGATTGCTGATCGGCAAGTCCTTTAGAAGCAAGCAGTCCATCCGTCGATTGTGCTGAACCACTGTGATCTCGTGTCTTTCTATCAAGGAAGTCCCCCACGAGATCACCCCCGATGTTCAATCAGCGCAAACAAGAAAAACAAGAAAAACTGGCGGCATGGCGAAAACTGGCGACGCAAGCGCAGATGCGCCTGGACCCGGAAGAACAGTACGACGAACTGCTCAAGGCTGCCGATGAAATGGAGGAGCAAGGGCTGATCACCAGCGCCGAGTGGCGGCAGTTGGTACGTGATGCGGGCAACGTGTTTACCGCGGACTCAAGTCGAATAAACGGTTGAATCGCTCAAGTCACGCGACCCTTCTTCGCTTTCAGGGTGGCGCCTCTGGAATCTTGTAATAACCGCGCAAATGCTGCTTTGTCGATCGGCCGGCTCATGAAGTAACCCTGCACTTCGTTACATTGATCGACCCCGAGAATATCCAGTTGCTCTTCGGTCTCGACCCCTTCGGCCGTCACGGTCAGGCCCATGGCTTTGCCCAACCCGATGATCGCCTGCACCACCGCACGATCATTGGTGCCGCTGCTGATTGAGGCGATGAAGCGCTTGTCGATCTTGATCCCGTCGAACGGATAGGCGCGCAAGTAACCCAGCGATGAATAGCCGGTGCCGAAGTCGTCCATGTTCAGGCGCACGCCGAGCTCTTTCAGGGCATTCATGGTGGTCAGGGCGCCGTCGGTGTCATTGAGCATTACGTTCTCGGTAATCTCCAGCTCCAGGCGACTGGCCGGGAAGCGGGTTTGCACCAGCACTTCGCGAACATCCTCGACCACATCGCTGACGGCAAACTGCGCCGGCGACAGATTGACCGAGAGCAGAATATCCTCCGGCCAGCCCAGCGCGGTTTCGCAGGCTTCGCGCAGCACCCAGCGCCCGAGCGGGACGATCAGGTCGGTCTGCTCCGCCAATGGAATGAACAAGTCCGGACCCAGCAAGCCCTTGGTCGGGTGTTGCCAACGCACCAGCGCTTCGACCGAAACGATGTGCTTGCCATCGACCTTGTAGCGCGGCTGATAGTGCAGGATGAATTCGTTGTGTTTGAGCGCGTGACGCAAGTCATCCTCCATCTGCCGGCGCGTCTGGATCTGATCGCTCATGTGCGCTTCGAAATAACACCAGGTGTTCTTGCCCTCGGACTTGGCCTGATACAGGGCGATGTCGGCATAACGGATCAGATCGCTGGGCACATACCCGTGGCGTCGGCTGAGCGCGATGCCGATGCTGGCGCCGATATGCAGCGGATGATGCTCGAAGATCACCGGTTGATGCAGGCTGCCGATCAGACGGGTGCAGAATTTGTCGATTTCGTGCGGACTGTCCATGCCGTTGAGCACCACGATGAATTCGTCGCCGCCCAGTCGCGCGACGATGTCATGCTCGCGGGTGCATTCACGCAGGCGCACAGCGACTTCCTGCAATACGGCATCACCGGCCGGATGGCCAAGTGAATCGTTGATCGGTTTGAAGTTATCGAGGTCGATCATCAGCAACGACAGTGGCGGCGCGTGTTCCTTGAGCAGCAACGCGTCATCGAGATAACGCGCGAGTTTGTTGCGATTGGGCAGGCCGGTGAGGGCGTCGTGCATCGACAAATGCTGGATCTGCGCATGGGCGGCGACTTCGTCGGTGATGTCGCTGGCGGTGCCGCGATAGCCGATGACCGCGTATTTGGCGAAGATCGGCCGGGCGGACAGTCGACAGTGGCGTTGCTGGCCGGCGTGGTCACGGTAGGTGCAGCGTAAATCGCTGGCGCTGTTCTCCTCGGTCAGGTTTCTCAGCCACAGTTCCAGCGGCGTGGTATCGCAACTCAACAAGTGGCCGATGTCTTGCCCCAGCCACAGGGTTTGCGGGTAACCGGTCACTTCGCTGAAGCGCGCCGACAGGTACGTCAGCGCCAGGTCGCGATCGACTTCCCAGATCCAGTCCGAAGCCGCTTCGGCCACCGCGCGAAAGCGTTCTTCGCTGGCTTCCAGCTCCCGGTTGGCGTTTTCCAGCGCCTGATTGGAGGTTTGCATGACGGCAAAACTCTGGTCGACGTACTGCGATGATCGCAAGGCGTGACGGAAGAAGTACGCGGTCAGCAGCATCAGCACCACAATCGTCGCGCCGAGTGGCGGCAGCAATGACCACAATAAATGTTGCCCGGGCCGTTCCAGATCAGCGACCAGGCTGTAACCGGTGCTGTCCAGCGGCACCCGAGGGCGCTGCGGGTCGATCGTCTCGTCCGGCGCCAGCGTCAGGTTGTTCAAGCCGTAACCGCTGCCAATCAGACGCAATTTGGTCGGCGTGAGTTTGTCGACAAACACCAGTACCGAAGAGGTCTGCGGATCGCCCAGGGGCCGCTCATCGTTGGGAATGATCGCCGCCGCCGACACCAGCGCCGGCCAGCCTTCGAACAGTGAATAGCGGCTGACCGGTTTGGTCAGATCACCTTGGCCCAACACTTGATCGAGTAACTCCGTGGCGCTCACCTGAACGAACGCGGACAGCTCGGCATCGACCATTTGCCCGCGCACCACCGCGTAACGGGTGCCTTGGCGGTTGAGGACGAACACGCCGTCATAGCCGTCACTGGTGAACAGGGTTTTGCCGAGGTTCTGCTCGGTGTAAGCCCAGTCGATGTCGACCTGACCGCTCAAATGCTCGTAGGCGGTGGTCCAGTAGGCGTAGCTGGTGATGTAGTTTTTCGAGGCGGTGATACGGTTTTCCAGCGCGCGAGCGGAGTAAAAGCGGGTTTTGTTGATCTCTTCGCTGTCCAGGCGCTCGGCGATACCCAGCAAAGCGACCGCTGCCGCAATCACGCCGCTGACAAACAGCGCTCCGACCGCGAAGGCCAGGCGGCGGGTGACGGCGCTCTGGCGCGGTGGAAGCGGGGCTGCATAGCTGGAAAGGTCCATGTGCTCGTCCTTGATCCGCTGTCTTCTGAATCTAGAACCACGGCGCGGGCGCAATGTTCAGATTGTTCTCGGCGACTGCTCTGAAAGCGTAGTGAACCCCGCGTGATTTGTCTTCCCAAGAGCAGGACGCCGATCAGCGGCCAATCCCGAAAGGGCAAGACTTCCCGCGCAAAAACCGGATAATGGCGGCCATTCGTTTAGCCGTATTCTGGTAATCCCGCATGGAAATCAAGGTCAACTTTCTCGACAACCTTCGACTTGAAGCCAAGTTCGACGACTTCACGGTGATCGCCGATCAGCCCATCCGCTACAAGGGCGATGGCTCGGCACCGGGACCGTTCGACTACTTTCTGGCATCGTCGGCGTTGTGTGCGGCGTACTTTGTGAAGTTGTACTGCGACACGCGCAACATCCCGACTGAGAACATTCGTCTGTCGCAGAACAACATCGTCGACCCGGAAAACCGCTACAACCAGATCTTCAAGATTCAGGTCGAATTGCCGGCGGACATCTCCGAGAAAGATCGCCTGGGCATCCTGCGTTCCATCGATCGCTGCACGGTGAAGAAGGTCGTGCAGACCGGCCCGGAATTCATCATTGAAGAAGTCGACAACCTCGACGCCGATGCTCAGGCGCTGTTGATGCCGGTGGCCGGTTCCGACGCAGGCACCTTCATCGCCGGCAAGGACCTGCCGCTGGAGCAGACCATCGCCAACATGTCGGGCATCCTCGCCGACCTCGGCATGAAGATTGAAATCGCTTCGTGGCGCAATATCGTGCCTAACGTCTGGTCGCTGCACATCCGCGATGCGCATTCGCCAATGTGCTTCACCAACGGCAAGGGCGCGACCAAAGAGGGCGCACTGGCCTCGGCATTGGGCGAGTTCATCGAGCGCCTGAACTGCAACTTCTTCTACAACGACCAGTTCTGGGGCGAAGAGATCGCCAACGCCGAATTCGTCCATTACCCGGACGAGCAATGGTTCAAGCCGGGCCCGAAAGACGAGTTGCCGAGCGAGATCCTCGACGAATACACCCGGAAGATTTACAACCGTGACGGCGAATTGCGTGGCTCGAACCTGTTCGACACCAACTCCGGCAACACCCAGCGCGGCATCTGCTCGTTGCCGTTTGTGCGCCAGTCGGACAATGAAGTGGTGTACTTCCCGTCCAACCTGATCGAAAACCTTTACCTCAGCAACGGTATGAGCGCCGGCAACACCCTCGCCGAAGCGCAGGTGCAGTGCCTGTCGGAGATCTTCGAACGCGCGGTCAAGCGCGAAATCCTCGAAGGCGAAATGGCCCTGCCGGACGTGCCACAGGAAGTGCTGGAGAAATACCCGAGCATCCTCGCCGGCATCAAAGGCCTGGAAGAGCAGGGCTTCCCGGTGCTGGTCAAGGATGCGTCGCTGGGCGGTGAATTCCCGGTGATGTGCGTGACCCTGATGAACCCACGCACCGGCGGCGTGTTTGCTTCGTTCGGCGCGCATCCGAGCCTGGAGGTGGCGCTGGAGCGCAGCCTCACCGAGCTGTTGCAGGGCCGCAGTTTCGAAGGCCTCAACGACTTGCCGCAGCCGACGTTCTCCGGTCAGGCCGTGACCGAGCCGAACAACTTTGTCGAGCACTTCATCGATTCCAGCGGCGTGGTGTCGTGGCGCTTCTTCAGTGCCAAACCGGACTTCGAATTCGTCGAGTGGGACTTCTCCGGCCAAGGCGAAAACTCCAACGCCGAAGAAGCCGCGACGCTGTTCGGCATCCTTGAAGACATGGGCAAAGAAGTCTACATGGCTGTCTACGAGCACATCGGTGCCAAGGCCTGCCGCATCCTCGTGCCGGATTACTCGGAGATCTACCCGGTCGAAGACCTCATCTGGGACAACACCAACAAAGCCCTGCAATTCCGCGCCGACATCCTCAACCTGCACAACCTCAGCAAGGTCGGCCTGCGCAACCTCGCCCAAGGCCTGGAAAACAGCGAACAGGACGATTACACCGAGATCACCACGCTGATCGGCGTCGAGTTCGACGACAACACGCCGTGGGGCAAGCTGACGATTCTGGAATTGCGCTTGCTGATCTGTCTCGCGCTGCAGAAGTACGAGCAAGCCAAGGATCTGGTCGAAGCGTTCCTGCAGTACAACGACAACACCGTCGAACGCGGCTTGTTCTATCAAGCAGTCAACGTGGTGCTGGAGATGGAGCTGGACGAAGATCTGGAACTGGAAGACTACGAAGCCAACTTCCGCCGCATGTTTGGCGATGAGCGTATGGACGCGGCGATTGGTTCGGTCAACGGCAGCGTGCGGTTCTATGGGTTGACGCCGACCAGCATGAAGCTGGAAGGGCTGGATCGTCATTTGCGCTTGATCGAGAGCTATAAAAAGCTGCATACGGCGCGGGCGAATGTGAAGCAGGTTTAAGCCGGTTTCACATTGAGTTCGGCGGTGAATTCACCCCTCACCCCAGCCCTCTCCCCTAGGAGAGGGAGCCGATTTGTGAGCTTTTCAAAATCCTAGTTTGACTCGATTGCAGTGGTCTAATTTCCCCGGACACCCCGATAGGTGGAAAATACATCTATCGA
>NZ_JBSVXS010000203.1:0-5732 GCF_054070155.1 Pseudomonas sp. SDT291_1_S447 | reverse complement strand
GATGTTGATTTTCAAGGCGCAAAATCAAAAGATCGCAGCGTTCCGCAGCTCCTACATTGTTCAGGCGCGAATAAAGGCTAAAAGATCCGCGTTGATCGTCTCTGCCTCCGTCGTCGGCATCCCGTGCGGGAACCCCGGATACGATTTCAGCGTGCCATTGGGCAGCAACTTCGCCGACAACGGCCCCGAATCCGCATACGGCACTATCTGATCATCCTCGCCATGCATCACCAGCACCGGCACCGTGACCTTCTTCAAGTCCTCGGTGAAATCCGTCTGCGAAAACGCCACGATCCCGTCGTAATGCGCCTTCGCTCCGCCGATCATGCCCTGACGCCACCAGTTGGCAATAATCCCCTCCGATGGCGTGGCCCCGGGCCGGTTGTAGCCATAAAACGGCCCGGTCGGAATGTCGCGATAAAACTGCGCGCGATTCGCCGCCAGTTGCGCCTGAAAGTCATCGAATACCGACTTCGGCAGCCCGCCCGGATTGCTCTCGGTCTGTACCATCAACGGTGGCACCGCACTGATCAGCACGCCTTTGGCCACATTGTCCTGGCCATGCCGGGCGATGTAATGAATCACCTCACCGCCACCGGTCGAGTGGCCGACATGCACAACGTTCTTCAGACCCAGATGATTGACCACCGCCAGCGTATCGTCGGCGTAATGGTCCATATCGTGGCCGTCCCAGACCTGGCTCGAACGCCCATGCCCACGTCGATCATGGGCAATCACCCGAAAGCCTTTGCCGAGAAAAAACAGCATCTGCGCATCCCAATCGTCCGAGCTGAGCGGCCAGCCGTGGTGGAAGTGGATCACCGGCGCGTCTTTCGGGCCCCAGTCCTTGTAGAAAATCTCGACGCCGTCTTTGCTGGTGACAAATCCCATGTTCGCAACTCCAGACCAATCTGATGGATAACCCGCGCGGTAATCGCGGACCGGTTTCGTTCATGACGAGTTTTCTACTGCGCAGGCTCAGTGCGAGCCGTTATCAACTGTAGGATTAAAGTCGACATCTGCATGACCGGTGGTCGCAACGTCTGGCTTCGTGCGCAAATTAGGCTTTGCTGAAAGGGATAAGCCGAGGCGCGCGTAGGCTTTGATGGCCACAGCGGCGCCCCTTCAGAACACCGTGAGTCTGAGGAATTTCCCCGATGCTGACCTTGAATATCAATGGCAAGGATCAGGAGCTCGATGTCCCCGCGGACATGCCGTTGCTCTGGGTCCTGCGCGATGTCGCGCACCTGACCGGCACCAAATTCGGCTGTGGCATGGCCCAGTGCGGGGCCTGCACCGTGCACGTTGACGGGGCGCCGTTGCGCGCCTGCATCACCCCCGCAACAGCTGTGGCCCACGGCCAGAAAATTCTCACCATCGAAGGCCTGTCCACCGACGGTTCGCACCCGGTGCAGCAGGCCTGGGCCGAACTCGACGTGGTGCAGTGTGGTTATTGCCAGTCGGGACAGATCATGTCTGCCGCAGCCTTATTGGCGAAAATCCCCAAACCCACCGACAGCGATATCGATCAGGCGCTCTCCGGCAATATTTGCCGCTGCGGCACCTATCCCCGCATTCGCGCAGCGGTTAAGCGTGCGTCGGAAATCGGCTGATTCAATCTGTGGGAGATAAACGATGAACAGTCCTGTATCGCGTCGGGGATTTCTCAAGGGCAGCGCCGTGTTGGGCGGCGGGTTGGTGGTGGCGTTTGTCGTCCCTGGCGGCCACAAGTTTGCCTATGCAGCAGAGAATGAAGGCAAGGTGTTTGCGCCGAACGCATTTTTGCGAATAGCGGCGGACAACAGCGTCACGGTTTTGCTGGGGCATTCGGAAATGGGCCAGGGCATCTGGACCGGCCTGACCATGTTGATTGCCGAAGAGCTGGACGCGGACTGGTCGAAGATCCGCGTCGAACACTCGCCGGCGTCAGCGGCGGATTACGGCATGCCGGGGTTTGGCGGCATGCAGATTACCGGCGGCTCGACGTCGACGTGGATGGAGTTTGACCGCTATCGACTGGCAGGCGCGACCGCTCGGCAAATGCTGGTGGAGACGGCGGCGAAACGTTTTGAAGTGGCGCCGTCAGCGATTCGCACCGAATCGGGCGTGGTCATCGCAGGCGATAAACGTGCGACGTACGGCGAGCTGGCGGACGCCGCCGGGCAACTGCCGGTGCCGGATCCGAAGTCGATCACTTTCAAGGAAGCCAAGGACTGGAAAATTATCGGCAAACCGACCAAACGCCTCGATACCCCGGAGAAAATCACCGGTCGCGCCAAGTTCGGCATGGATGTGCAGTTTGAAGGCCTGATGACGGCGATGGTTGCGCGCCCACCGGTATTCGGTGCCAGCGTTAAATCCTTCGAAGGTGCTGAGGCGCTGGCGGTGCCGGGCGTGCACAAAGTGGTGCAGGTGCCGAGCGGGGTCGCGGTGATTGCTGATCATTACTGGGCGGCGAAACTGGGCCGTGATGCGCTGAAAGTCGATTGGGAATTGGGGCCGAATGCGGACCTGAGCAGCGAGAAACTGCTGGCGAGCTTCCGTAAATTGGCCACGACACAAGGCACGTCGGCGAGTCAGGCCGGGGATGCCAAGGGCAGTTTTGGCAAAGCGGCGAAGAAGATCGATGTCGAATACAGCGTGCCGTATCTGGCTCATGCGCCGATGGAACCGCTCAATTGCACGGTGAAAATCAGCGCCGAGAAATGCGAAATCTGGACCGGCACGCAGTTTCAGACGCTCGATCAAATGGTCGCCGGCAAGATCACCGGGCTGAAACCGGAGCAGGTCGAGATTCACACCGAGTTCCTGGGTGGCGGTTTTGGACGTCGGGCCAACCCGACTTCAGACTTTGTCGCCGAAGCCGTGCAAGTGGCGAAAGCCGCGGCCATGCCGGTGAAAACCGTATGGTCGCGGGAAGACGATATTCGTGGCGGTTACTACCGTTCGATGTTCCTGCATCAGGCGCGGATCGGGCTCGGTGCCGATGGCCTGCCGTCGAGCTGGCAGCATGTATTGGTCGGGCAGTCGATCATGGCCGGCACGATGCTGGAAAAAACCATGGTCAAGAACGGCGTTGATGCAACGTCGGTCGAAGGCGTTTCCGACAGCCCTTATGTCAAAGGCCTGGCCAATCACCAGGTCGATCTGCATTCGCCGCAAACCGGCATCAATGTGCTGTGGCTGCGCTCGGTGGGCCATAGCCATACCGGTTTTGTCATGGAATCGCTGATCGATGAAATGGCCACAGCGGCGGGCAAGGATCCGGTGGAGTACCGACGAACCTTGCTCAAGGACCATCCTCGGCATTTGGGCGTGCTCAATCTGGCGGTGGAAAAAGCCAACTGGAAAGCCCCGCTGCCGGACGGCCATGCGTTGGGGGTGGCGGTGCACGAGTCGTTCGGCAGTTACGTGGCGCAGGTCGCCGAGGTCTCACAGGACAATCTGACGATTCGCGTGCATCGCGTGGTCTGTGCGGTGGATTGCGGGATCGCGGTGAATCCGCAGAGCATCGCTGCGCAGATGGAATCGTGCATCACCTTTGGGCTGGGCATGGCGTTGCACAGCAAACTGACGCTCAAGGACGGCGCGGTCGTGCAGTCGAACTATCACGATTATCAGGTGCTGCGGCTCAACGAGATGCCGGTGGTGGAAGTGCACATCGTGCCCAGCAGCGACAAACCCGGCGGCATCGGCGAGGCCGGTGTGCCGCCGACCGCGCCGGCGGTGGCCAACGCGGTGTTCGCCCTGACCGGGCAGCGCCTGCGCGAGTTGCCGCTGCAACTGTCGGGGGTGTGAGATGAAACGACATCTAGTGTTGGGCACGGTGATTTTGCTGGGGCTGGGCGGTTATGCCTCGGACCTGTTTGCCGATGATCAGGAAGCGCTGAAGGCGTTCGGCACGGTGCAGAAAGTCTTTCAGAGCCCGCGTTGCCAGAACTGCCATATTCCCGGTGATTCACCGTTGCAGTTCGACGCCGGTATCCCCCATGCGATGAGCGTGGTGCGCGGCATGGACGGCAAGGGTGCGGCCGGTTTGCCCTGTGCAACCTGTCACGCGGAAAACAATCCGCCGGCCAGTTACGGCCCGCATGCGCCCCCGGGGGCGCCGCACTGGAGCCTGCCGCCGGCGGCGCACAAAATGGCCTGGATCGGCCTGCCACCGGACAAACTCTGCGCGATGATCAAGGATCGCTCCAGCAACGGCGATCGCGACTTTGCCGCGCTGATCAAGCACGTCAGCGAAGACAAACTGGTGCTCTGGGGCTGGAATCCCGGGGCAGGGCGCGCGCCGGTGCCAGTGCCGCACGATGTTTTTGTCGCGCAATTCAAGCTCTGGGCCGATGCGGGCGGGCCGTGTCCGGTGGCGGGGATCTGACGGGGTGAAGCCTCGCTGATTTGCGCTACGCTCAAGTGCATTGATGACAATGGAGTGTGCTGATGCTGGTTCCAGGAAAACCCGCCAATGAAGCTGCGCGGATTCAGGTGTTGCACGGCCTCGACCTGCTTGATTCGGCGCCGGAGGAGCGTTTTGATCGGCTGACGCGGTTGGCCAAGCGCCTGTTCAATGTGCCGATTGCGCTGGTGACGCTGGTCGATAAGGATCGCCAATGGTTCAAGTCCTGCGTGGGGCTCGATGCCACGGAAACGTCGCGGGATGTGTCATTTTGCGGTCACGCGATCCTTCAGAACGAACTCCTGCTGGTACCCGATGCCCGCGAGGATGTGCGCTTCCATGACAACCCGCTGGTGACCGGCGCACCGAACATTCGCTTCTACGCCGGTTACCCGCTGACCGTGCCCAACGGCAATAAAATGGGCACGCTGTGCCTGATCGACACCAAGCCCCGCGACCTCGACGATGAAGAGCGCGCGCTGTTGCGTGATCTGGCCGAGATGGCCGAGCAAGAGCTGACCGCCGTGCAGATGGCGAGCATGGACGAGCTGACGCTGCTGTCCAACCGTCGCGGCTTCAAGCAACTGGCACAGCATGCGCTGGACGCCTGTGCACGGCTGGAGCGGCCAGCGACGTTGTTGTTTTTTGATCTCAATGACTTCAAGCAAATCAATGATCTGTATGGGCATGCCGAGGGCGACAGTGCGCTGAAGACCTTTGCTGATGTGTTGCGCATAGCCTTTCGCGAGAGCGATGTGGTCGGGCGACTGGGTGGGGATGAGTTTGTCGCGTTGCTGACGGGGTCGAGCCATATCGAAACCAACGCGATCATGGCGCGGCTCAAGGAGATTCTTGAAGAGCGTAATGCCACGCTGCACCGCGGGTATGCGATTCGCTTCAGCGTGGGCCAGATCGAATACGACGCCAAACGCCATGAGACCGTGGACCGGTTGTTGGCGGACGCCGATGGGGCGATGTATGCGCACAAGCAGGCCCTGAAGCGCTGTTAGTTCGGGCCTCATCGCTGGCAAGCCAGCTCCCACAGGGATCTGCAGTGAACCGGGATTTGTGAACACCCGAGAAACCTGTGGGAGCTGGCTTGCCAGCGATGGCGTCCGCACATTCAACATCGTCATCGGCTGACCCACCGCCATCGCGAGCAGGCTCACTCCCACAATGGTGTCGGGTGTTCTCAAAATCCCGATTCACCACAAATCGATGTGGGAGCGAGCTTGCTCGCGAAGAGGCCGGCACAGGCATTATCTCCGGTGACTGATACACCGCCTTCGCGAGCAGGCTCGCTTGTATGGTAGGACTTGAAGGGAGGAGGAGGGAC
>NZ_JBSVXS010000202.1:0-5872 GCF_054070155.1 Pseudomonas sp. SDT291_1_S447 | reverse complement strand
AGTTGATCAATCTGTGACTGACAGACCGCTATCGCGAGCAGGCTCACTCCTACAATGGATTGTGTGAAGTTCCTAGATCGTGGCCAGGGCGCGCAATCGCGCGGGGTCGAGGATTTCGATCTCGCCATACCCAAGCCCGATAATCCCCTGCCCCTGCAAATCCTTGAGGATCTGGTTGGTGGTCTGCCGCGACAGCGACAGCATCGACGCCAATTGCTCCTGCGGCAGTTGCAGCACCCGGCGTGGCGCGTCGAGTTCGCCGTAGCCTTCGGCGATCATCAGCAAGCGATGAGCCAGACGCGCCGGCGCTGGCAGCAGGCTCAGTTGTTCCAGATTGATAAAGGCCAGGCGCAGTTTGTGGCTCATCAGCAACGCCAGATGTCGCCAGTACACCGGCTGCTCATCGAGCAGTTTCAGCAGCGTCGCCTGCGGAATATTGAGCAACGTGCACGGCCCGACGGCATAGGCGTCATGGGTACGCGGCTGGCCGTCGAACAGGCAGATTTCGCCGAACCAGTGCGGCGCCTCAACCAGACTCAACAGCGCCTCCTTACCCTGCTCACTCACCGCCCCGATGCGCACGGCGCCATCGAGCACCGCGTACAAGCCGCACGGCGCATCACCGCGCTGAAACAAGCGCTGCCCTGCCGTCAGCCGCCGCTCCCGGGCCGCCGCCAACAGACTATCCTGAAAGGACACCGGTAGATGACTGAACCACTGGCCGCTCATCAATCGCGAACGAATTTGCATAAACACTCCTGGATTGTCGCCTGCCTGACAGAGCGAACCCTGATCCCGAGGGATGATGCGATCAACCCTACCGGAGGAACAACAATGAAAAGCCTCGTCGACCATCTCAGTCAATACGCCGCCTACCACCGTGATCCGCGCAACATTGCCAGCCACTTTATCGGCATTCCGCTGATTGTGGTGGCCGTGGCGGTGTTGTTGTCGCGCCCGGAATGGTCGCTGGGCGGGTTGTGGATATCTCCAGCGGTTGTCGTGGCGCTGGCTTCGGCGTGGTTTTACCTGCGACTGGAAGTGAAGCTCGGGGTCTTGATGACCGTGCTGATGGGCTTGTCGGTCTGGGCCGGCCATGTGCTGGCGCAGCAGAGCACCATGGTCTGGCTGAGCAGCGGCCTGGCGATGTTTGTGATCGGCTGGGTGATCCAGTTTGTCGGGCATCACTATGAAGGGCGCAAACCGGCGTTTGTCGATGATGTGTCGGGGCTGATTGTCGGGCCGTTGTTTGTCGTGGCCGAGTTGGCGTTCATGCTTGGGATGCGGCATGAATTGAAAGAACAGATCGAGGCGCGGGCGGGTGTGGTGCGGGTTAATCCGAACCGTGCGGCAATCTAAATCGCATTCGCGAGCAAGCTCGCTCCCACAGTGGACTGGCGCTGAACACAAACTTCATGTCTGACCGAATTCCCTGTGGGAGCGAGCTTGCTCGCGAAGCTTTTGATCTCAAAGGTTGGCGACTTTCTGCCAGACCTTCGGCTTGAAGAACAGGGTCTCACCCTTGGCCAAGCCGATCAGGCTGTCGTGATCTTTCACCACTTCGGCCTCAATCAAATCAGTCTGCCCCTCAACCTTCAACGTCACCCGCGTAGTCGCGCCCAACGGTCGAATATCACGCACCTCAGCCGCATGGTGATCTTCCAGCTCATGCCTGGACAAAGACACCTCATGCGGACGGAACAGCACGTGGTTGTCGTCGCTCAACAGCAAGCGGTTCGAGTCGCCGAGGAAGTGATAAACGAAATCGCTGGCCGGGTTCTCGTAGACGTCGCCCGGTGAGCCGATCTGTTCGATCACGCCCTTGTTCATCACCACGATACGGTCGGCGACTTCCATCGCTTCTTCCTGGTCGTGGGTCACGAACACCGAGGTCAGGTTGATGTCTTCGTGCAGACGCGCCAACCAGCGGCGCAGTTCTTTACGCACCTTGGCATCCAGGGCCCCAAACGGTTCGTCGAGCAGCAGTACTTTCGGTTCGACCGCCAAGGCACGGGCCAGGGCGATACGCTGACGCTGACCACCGGACAACTGCTCCGGATAACGATCCGACAGCCAGTCCAGCTGCACCATGTTCAGCAGTTCGTGGACCTTGGTCGCGATCTGGCTTTCGCTCGGGCGCTGGTTCTTCGGTTTCATGCGCAGGCCGAAGGCGACGTTGTCGAACACGGTCATGTGCCGGAACAACGCGTAGTGCTGGAACACGAAACCGACGTTGCGATCACGCACATCGTGGCCGGAGACGTCTTCACCGTGGAAGACGATGTTGCCGTTATCCGGGGTTTCCAGGCCGGCGATAATCCGCAGCAGGGTGGTCTTGCCGCAGCCCGACGGGCCGAGCAGCGCGACCAGCTCACCGCTGTGGATGTCCAGGCTGATGTTGTCCAGCGCCTTGAAGGCATTGAAATTCTTGCTGACGTTACGCACTTCGATCGACATGAATTATTCCTCCGCGGCGCTGGCGCGCAGGCGGTTGATACGGTTTTCGCTCCACTGCTTGAGCAGCAGGATGAAGAGCGCCAGGATCAGCAACAGGCTCGCCACGGCGAACGCGGCCACGTGGTTGTATTCGTTGTAGAGGATCTCGACGTGCAGCGGCAAGGTGTTGGTCACCCCGCGAATGTGCCCGGAGACCACCGACACCGCACCGAATTCACCCATGGCCCGCGCGGTACACAGCACTACGCCATAGATCAGGCCCCATTTGATATTGGGGACGGTCACGTGCCAGAACATCTGCCAGCCGTTGGCGCCGAGCAGGCGCGCGGCTTCCTCTTCCTGAGTGCCTTGTTCCTGCATCAGCGGGATCAGCTCACGGGCCACGAACGGCACGGTGACGAAAATCGTCGCCAGCACGATGCCCGGCAGGGCGAAGACGATCTGGATGTCGTGATCCTGCAGCCACGGCCCGAACAGACCCTGCGCACCGAACATCAGCACGTAGACCAGACCAGCGATCACCGGCGACACCGAGAACGGCAGGTCGATCAGGGTCACCAGCATGCTCTTGCCGCGGAACGAGTATTTGCTCACGCACCACGCGGCGCTGACCCCGAACACCAGATTCAGCGGTACCGAAATCAGCACGGCGAATACGGTGAGTTTCAGCGCCGACAGTGCATCCGGTTCAAAGATCGCGGTGAAAAATGCGCCGAGGCCATTCTTCAAACCCTGCGATACCACAATGAACAACGGCAGCAGCAGAAACAGGAAAAAGACCAGCCAGCCCAGGCCGATCAGGATTCTGCGCGAAGTGGCGCTGCCACGGCGTGCAGCGTTGGCCGAAGAGGCGGCCGCAATAGACGATTGGGACATGTTCGCGCCTCCTTATGGGGTTTCGATGCGCCGCTGCAGCAAGTTGATCAGCAGCAACAGGACGAAGGAAACCACCAGCATCAGCACGCCGATGGCGGTAGCGCCGGTGTAATCGTATTGGTCGAGTTTGACCATGATCAGCAGCGGCAGGATCTCGGTTTTCATCGGCATGTTGCCGGCGATGAAAATCACCGAACCGTACTCGCCGACGCCTCGCGCGAACGCCAAGGCAAAACCAGTGAGCCAGGCAGGCAACAGCGCCGGGACGAGGATGTGGCGGAACACCTGCAACGGTTTCGCGCCGAGGCACGCGGCAGCTTCTTCGACTTCACGGGGAATGTCGGCCAGCACCGGCTGCACCGTGCGCACCACGAACGGCAGGGTGACGAAGGTCAACGCGAGGGTGATACCCAGCGGGGTATAGGCAATCTTGAAACCGAGATCAGCGGCGAATTGCCCGACCAGACCGGCCGGCGCGTACAGCGCGGTCAACGCGATACCGGCTACGGCGGTCGGCAGGGCGAACGGCAAATCGATCATCGCGTCGATCACCTTGCGCCCCGGGAAGGTGTAGCGCACCAGCACCCAGGCCAGCAGCGTGCCGATGATGCCGTTGATGATCGCGGCACACAGCGCGGTGCCGAAGCTCAGCTTCAACGCGGCCAGCACCCGTGGTGCGGAAATGATCGTCCAGAACTGATCCCAGGTGAGTTGGGCGGCGTGGACGAACATCGCCGCCAGCGGGATAAGCACAATCAGGCTGAGGTACACCAAGGTGTAGCCCAGCGTCAGCCCGAAGCCGGGTATGACGGGGGAGATACGACGCGACATAAAAGTCCTTGGTTAAAAAGCATTCCGCTGAACGCACCAATGTGGGAGCGAGCTTGCTCGCGAAGAGGGAGTATCAGCCAACTCTACGTCGTCTGACACTCCGCTTTCGCGAGCAAGCTCGCTCCCACATTTTCCGCGCCTGGCTTCAGGCTTGATGTGTGGCTGAAGTCAGATTACTGCGCCTGATAAATCTGGTCGAACACGCCACCGTCGTTGAAGAATTTCGGCTGCGCGGTTTTCCAGCCGCCGAAGTCCTTGTCGATGGTCACCAGGTCCAGTTTCGGGAACTGCTGGGCGTACTTGGCAGCTACATCCTTGTCACGCGGACGGTAGAAGTTCTTCGCGGCGATTTCCTGACCGGCCGGGCTGTACAGGTGTTTCAGATACGCTTCGGCGATCTGCTCGTTGCCTTTTTTCTCGGCGTTTTTGTCGACCACGGCCACTGGTGGCTCGGCGAGGATCGACAGCGAAGGCACGACGATGTCGAACTTGTCGGCGCCGCCATCTTCTTTCAGTGCCAGGAACGCTTCGTTTTCCCAGGCCAGCAACACGTCACCCTGCCCGTTGTTGACGAAGGTAATGGTCGAACCGCGTGCACCGGTGTCGAGGATCGGCACGTGCTTGAACAGGGTCTGCACATATTCTTTGGCTTTGGCTTCGTCACCGCCGTTGGCTTTCAGGCCGTAGGCCCAGGCGGCGAGGAAGTTCCAGCGCGCACCGCCGGAGGTTTTCGGGTTCGGGGTGATCACCGAGACATCGTTCTTGACCAGATCGCCCCAGTCCTTGATACCTTTCGGGTTGCCCTTGCGCACCAGGAAGACGATGGTCGAGGTGTACGGCGTGCTCGCTTCCGGCAGACGCTTCTGCCAGTCGGCAGGCAGGGTCTTGCCGAGTTTGGCGATTTCGTCGATGTCACCGGCCAGGGCCAGGGTCACGACGTCAGCGCGCAGACCGTCGATCACCGCACGGCCCTGTTTGCCCGAACCGCCGTGAGATTGCTGGATTTTCACCGTGTCGCCAGCGTGGTCTTTCTGCCAGAACTTGATGAATTCAGCGTTGTAGTCCTGATACAGCTCGCGCGTCGGGTCATACGACACATTGAGCAGTTCGTAATCCTTGGCAACCGCGGAACCGGCAAACACAGCGCTGGCCAAGGCGGCCAAAGCGTAACGGCGAATCGACGACATGGTGAAAGCTCCTGGAATTCTGGTGGTGGCTTTTTCTTATGTATTTCGGAAATCGTGTTGCCGGTTCAAAGATCGCAGCCTTCGGCAGCTCCTGCATAAATCCCCCGTAGGAGCTGCCGCAGGCTGCGATCTTTTAGCCCGGTTGTTTACCCGGTTGCTGCAAACGGAATTTCTCTTTGCGTTCGATCTGCACGACTTGTGCGTTGTGCACAGTGATCTCCACCGCGCCGAAACGCAGATCGCGCAGAGCGCTCTGGATTTCACGCAAGATGGTGCTTTCGTCCTGACCGTCAACGCTGCGAAGGGATGCGCTCATGGTGCTGCTCCTTTGAATGGGATATGCCTGGCAGTGGGCGGCACTGCGTTCGGCGTGGGAGCAATATAAGAGAGGCGCGGATATTCTTAAAAAGACTATTTAAGAATGTTTATATAACTGAAAAACATTATGTGGTGGAGCAAGGGTTTGCAGCCTGTTGAAGCAAAAGATCGCAGCCTTCGGCAGCTCCTACAGGAATTGTGTA
>NZ_JBSVXS010000201.1:0-5985 GCF_054070155.1 Pseudomonas sp. SDT291_1_S447 | reverse complement strand
AGTTGAAAAAAATGTCGACTGACACACCGCTATCGCGAGCAGGCTCGCTCCCACAAGGGATTGCGTTTTACAGTGGCGGCTTCAGGGGATTTAACAGCAAAGGCCGGTGATGACGCAGTTCTACGATGCACGGGGCAATATTTACGGGGTGATTTCGCCGCAGGCACTTCGCGAGGCGGGCATTGATTTACCGGCCAGTGCCGCGCAGTGTGCTTCGTCGAGACAGATCTGGAGCCGCGCAGCCATCACATTGTGTTGTGACTGGCCCGAAGGTCAGCGTCCAGCGAACAGCAAATCCCACCGCAGCGACGGTCTGTTGATCGGTCCGTTCCAGGCTTCACCGCCGTTCGAGGTGCTGATCGTCAACACCGATGGCTCGCTGGCCGAACGCAGTGGCAATGGCTTGACGATTTTTTCTGAGTTTCTCGCCGCGCAAGGCTGGATGGCGGAGCAGGGTGCGCTGTTGCGCGTTCATCATGACAAGGGTGAGCCGGTGGAAACCTCGGTAAAACCTGCCGAGGTCGAAGGCGTTCGGGGCTTCTGGCTGGACCTCGGTCAACCCGTATTCGGACCTGATGCCGTTGACGCATCGTGGACGCCAACCGTCGGTTTCAACGGTCGGGAGGTCAGCGCTGTGCAACCGTTGGTGCAGCTCGATCCGTCGTGGGCCCATAGCCAGTTCGTACGCATCGGCAACCCGCATTGCGTGACACTGCTCAGCGACAAGGGCGCATTGCCCGACAATCAGCAGATGCGTGAGTCGCCATTGAGTGAGGGGTTGACCCGGATCGCTTACGCCATGCCGGCCGGCGCCGGGCAGCCCTGCCTGGCGGGCGTCAATCTGCAATGGGCCGCGCGTGAGGCGACACAACGCATCGTTGCCCGGGTGTTCGAACGCGGCGAAGGGCCGACTGCCTCCTCAGGCACCAGTGCCAGCGCGGTGGCGTCAGCGGCGTGGCGGGTCGGTTGGGTCACAGGTGGCGCCGTACACGTCGTCATGCCCGGCGGCACGGCGCCGATTCTGCTGGAAGAGGTCCACGGTGAATTGCTGCGTGTCAGCTTGTTCGGCACCGCCCGCCTGATCGTATAACCGTTGCAGGCGCAGCCTGCGCCAGTGTCCGCAGAACGTTGGGGCGAAGCCGTGCCGGCGCGAGGTCAGTGAGCCTTGAACAGCGTTACGCTCGTCACGGCTTCACCCTGCACCTCGAGTCGTAGCAAGGCTTGCGCGGTCGACTGCTGTTCAAGACATTCAACGATCACCGAGTGCGCCGATGTCGCCAGCAACGACAGGCTGCGGGCATGCTTCAACTGGCGCTTCACTGCGGTACTGACAGGAATCGGCGCTTGTCCTTCGCGCACGAGCTCACAGAACGCCAAAGCCACCTCTCGCGGCGTCGGTGCGGGAGGCGATATCAGGCCGGCCTCGTCGAACAGTCGATTGAGTTGCTCGGCCGCGCTCACCGCTCGGGGAAACCCCGCGAATGCCGACGCCTGCAGCAGCACTTCGGTCATTTCGCCCGGCGCCAGTCCCGAGGCCAGCCCCGTCTTGAGATGGACGCTCAATGGCGGGCCGATCATGCCTGAGGCCACGATCGCGGCGAATGACACGGCTTCACGCAGGCGCGGGTCGAGTCCGGGGCGTGCATGCAGATGTCCGTACACAACACCGACTGCCAGTTCTCCCAACGCCGGTACGGTATGAAACAAGGCGTCGAGGCGGGCACCGCCGTCAGGTACAAGTTCGACAAAGGTCTGGCGACCTTCGGTATACAGCGTGGTCATGGGAGGGGAGTGAGGGTTGTGTTTCATGGCGAGTCCTCAAGCAAATGAGGATGGCGGCTGATCAACTACGCACGAACTTCAGCATGAAAAAGCGTACATCCGAGAGGGGTGTGCGGCCCGTTGCGATGGCGGCCCTGACACCTTAGCTCAATGTTTACGGGCGCGAACCTGTTAGTTCTTACAGTTTACGGATGCCCGAATTGCGCTTAAAAGGGGAGCAGCTCAATCGCAAAGACTCCTGCTGTGTCGATGCCCGATCAGTATCCGGAGGCGATGATGGATCATCCAACGCAAGTTTTACTCCTGCGTAAAATATTCAGCCTGCTGGATCAGGGCTCTACCAGCCTGGCGGACGCGCCGTTTCTCAATCCGGTGTCCGTTTATCACTGTGCGCACCAGTTGGCACTTGAACAGGCCGGTCTGTTCGGTGCCTATCCGTTGTTGATGGGATTGAGTGCCTGTTTGGACCATCCGGGGGCTTATCTGACGGATGACTTGAGTGGCGTGCCCATCGTGATCATTCGCGCGGCCGATGGCACATTGAACGCGTTCATCAATGTCTGTCGGCATCGCGGCGCGCGACTGGTCGAGGGGCAAGGGACGCTGAAAAACGCTTTGACTTGTCCTTATCACGGCTGGATGTACAACCTTCAAGGCCAGCTTGTGCAATTGATGCCGGCCGGCAGTTTTTCGGGCCTGACGTGTGCCGAGCGCAATCTGCGGAGTTTGCCGGTGTTCGAACGGCACGGTCTGATATGGGTTGCCCGGGAGCCCGGACAAGCGGGCAGTTTAAAGCGGCCATTGAGTACGCTTGATACGGAAATGGCTCATTTGCGCCTGGAAAACTTTTCTCTGTATGAAACGCGATTGCTCGAGAAACCGTTCAATTGGAAAAATGCACTGGAGACGTTTTTCGAGAACTGGCATTTCCCGTTTCTGCATCAGAAAACCGTGGCGTCGATTTTTCTTCCAGCGGTCAGCCATTTCGAGGCCTTTGGCAACGATGCGCGTCTGATCATGCCGCGACGAAGCATTCTGACGCTACGCGATCAACCTCCCGAACAGTGGAATCTACTCAAGCATTCGCTGGTCATTTATTTTCTTTTTCCCAATACGCTACTGCTCTGGCAGCGCGATCACCTTGAAATCTGGCGGGTGTTCCCGAAGCCGCAAACGCCCGGCGCCTGCCTGGCGCAGGTCGCGCTGTATACCCCGCATGCAGCCACCACTGAACGTGAGCGCGATCTCTGGGACAAGAACATGAAGCTGCTGCTGGAAACGGTGGACGGTGAGGACTTCGAGGTCAGCACGAAAATACAGCAGGGCATCGCGTCAGGTGCGCAGACACACCTGACGTTCGGAAGGAATGAACCGGCTCTGCAGCATTTCCACCGAGTGATCCAGCAAGCGCTGACGGATCAGCGCATGGGGTTATCCGAGCCGGTTCGGTGACAGTGCGCATGCCGGATACTCAACCGGGCAGTTGGTTGAACTCCACCACCGGCATCTGCCGCTTCATCAACACTTTGCCGCCGCGAATCGAATACAACGGCAAGCCCTGACTGCGGATCACCTCGTAATCACTGTCTGCCGACAGAATCAGCAGATTCGCCGGCCGCCCCTGTTCCAGTCCATAGCGCTCACCCAGGTGCATGGCTTTGGCGCTGTTGTCGGTCACCAGATCCAGCGCACTTTGCAGGTTGCGGTAACCGAGCATGTGGCAGATGTGCAGCCCGGCTTCGAGCACGCGCAGGATGTTGCCGTTGCCCAACGGATACCACGGATCGACGATGGAATCCTGGCCGAAACACACATTCATCCCGGCTTCGAGCAATTCGTTGACGCGCGTTACGCCACGGCGTTTCGGGAAGTTGTCGAAGCGTCCTTGCAGGTGAATGCTCTCGGTCGGGCAGGAGACAAAACTGATTCCGGAATGCCCGAGCAAACGGAACAGTTTGGCGCAGTAGGCGTTGTCGTAAGAACCCATCGCCGTGGTGTGGCTGGCGGTGACGAGGGCACCCATGTCGCGGCTGCGCGCTTCTTCGGCGAGCACTTCGAGGAAGCGCGAATGCGGGTCGTCGGTTTCGTCGCAATGCACGTCGACCAGGCAACCGGTGCGCTCGGCCAGGTCCATCAGGAACTTCACTGAGCTGACGCCCTGATCGCGGGTGTACTCGAAATGCGGAATCCCGCCGACCACGTCGGCGCCCATACGAATCGACTCTTCCATCAGCTCGCGGCCATTGCGGAACGACTCGATGCCTTCCTGCGGGAACGCGACGATTTGCAGGTCGATGAGGTGACGGCTTTCCTCGCGCACTTCGAGCATGGCTTTCAGTGCGGTGAGTTGCGGGTCGGTGACGTCGACATGGGTGCGCACGTGTTGAATGCCGTGGGCGGCCAGGGCTTGAATGGTTTTCTTCGCGCGGGTCTTGGTGTCTTCTTCGGTGATGGTGACCTTGCGCTCGCCCCAGCATTCGATGCCTTCGAACAGCGTGCCGCTCATGTTCCAGCGCGGCTCGCCGGCGGTGAGGGTGGCATCGAGGTGAATGTGCGGTTCGACGAAAGGCGGCACCACCAGATTGCCGCCGGCGTCGAGGTCATCCGGGCCGAGAGTGGGCGCTTCGGTCTGCCGGGCGATGCTGCGGATCAGACCGTCTTCAAGGTGTAATTCGTGCAAACCTTCCTGGTTGCGCAAACGGGCGTTGATGATGTGCATCAGGCGAATCCTTTTTATAGGTCTTGTAGTGGCGCGCTGGCGCTGCGAGCGCCAAGCACACCAGTGACGATGACATACGTTAGCGCGGCAGCGGCGATCCCTACCAGCGGCGCGACCCATGGCGAGTTGAACGCGGCGACGGTGCCGACCGCATAGGCCCCGAGCCCCGGCCAGTTGAACGCCGGCAACCGTGCGTCGGCCAGACGCGGATAGTGCCCGCGCCAGCGGTAGAAAAAGTCCGCCATGATCACCCCGCCAATCGGCGGAATCACCGTGCCGAGCAGAATCAGGTAAGGCACCAGCATGTCGTACATGCCGAGCAAGGCGAGCAGGGTGCCGATCACTGCGCCGGCGAGGGTCACGGTTTTGCGTCGGCCGGTGCGCAGCAGGTTGCAGCCGGCGACGGCGAAGTTGTAGATGGTGTTGTCCTGGGTGCTCCAGATGTTCAGCAACAGCATGGCCATCGCGGCCATGGCGAAACCTTGCAACAGCAGCACTTCAACCACGTCCGGTTGTTGGTAGACGATGGCGCCGTATGCGCCAATCAGCACCATCAGGCCATTGCCGATGAAGAAACCGATCAGGCTGGCCAGCACCGCCACCCGCGCCGAGCGCGAGAAGCGCGTCCAGTTGGTGGCTTGCGTCGCGCCGCTGACGAAGGTGCCGAACACCAGAGTGATCGCCGTCGACCAGTCCAGCGAGCCGCTTGGCACGACGCTGAGCAAACCTTCGAAACCGCCGACTTTCACCGTCGCCACCCACATCGACAGCATCAGCAGCAACATCATCGCTGGCACCGCGATGTACGAGAGAATCTCCAGTCCGCGATAACCGACGTAAGCGGTGGCGCAGAACAGCAGACCGAACAGCACCATCAGCCCGAGCACCGTGCCTTCGTCGAGATTGAAATATTTACCGATCACGACGGCAGCCGTCGCGGTGCCCCAGGCGTACCAGCCGATCTGGGTGAAACCAAGGATCAGGTCGCTGAGCTTGCTGCCGACTTCGCCGAAACAGAAACGGCCCATCAGTACCGAGTTGAGGCCGCTTTTGAAAGCGATATAGCCGAGGCCTGCCGCGTAGAGACCGAGCAGCAGATTACCGACAATGATCACCGCCATCATCTCGCCGAAACTGAACGCCACGCCCAGCTTGCCGCCGGCAAACATGGTTGCGGTGAAAAACGTGAAACCGAGCAAGACCATGGCCGTGGAGGCCAGGCCTTTGCGTGCATGCATCGGCACTTCGCTGAGGGGGTAATCGTTGCCGGGATCGTTCTGCGTCATGGGGCGGTCCTTGCTGGAAGAGAGGAGACGCGGGGGAGGGTTGCAGTGGTCGTGCCAAGCTACGGCATTGCGCGTAGGTATAGACGAGGCGGCGATATTTGGCGCGAAAACGGTGCACCTGAACGCACCGAAGCCCAATGTAGGAGCTGCCGAAGGCTGCGATCTTTTGATCTTGTTTTTTTAAAGCAAAATCAAAAG
>NZ_JBSVXS010000200.1:0-6142 GCF_054070155.1 Pseudomonas sp. SDT291_1_S447 | reverse complement strand
ATTCAGCATTGATGTCGACTGACACACCGCTATCGCGAGCAGGCTCACTCCTACAGGGGAGCGCGGTGAATCAGAGAAATCACAGGCACAAAAAAAACGGCCCGCCTCCTGTAGGAAACGGGCCGTTTTCGGGTGAGCCTCAGCTCAGAACAATCACTTGTTCAGGTGGAAATCTTTTTCCGCCGCTTCGAAGCGCTGCACCATGCCTCTGGTCGGCTCGCCCATCTTGCTGACGATGTAGATGGCCAGGCTGGCGAAGATGAAGCCCGGGATGATTTCGTACAGACCCAGCAGTTCGAAATGCTTCCAGACCACCACGGTGATCGCGCCGACCAGAATACCGGCCAGTGCGCCGTCGCGGGTCATTTCTTTCCAGATAACCGAGATCAGCACAACCGGACCGAACGCAGCACCGAAACCGGCCCATGCGTAGGACACCAGACCCAGTACGCGGTTTTCCGGGTTGGCGGCCAAGGCGATCGCGATCAGTGCAACCAACAGCACCATGGCGCGGCCGACCCAGACCAGCTCAACCTGAGAAGCGGATTTACGCAGGAAGGTTTTGTAGAAGTCTTCGGTCAGGGCGCTCGAGCACACCAGCAACTGGCAGCTCAGGGTGCTCATCACCGCAGCCAGAATGGCCGACAACAGCACACCGGCGATCCATGGGTTGAACAGCAGTTTGGCCAGTTCGATGAACACGCGTTCGTGGTTCTCGGTCACGGGACCGGCAACTTCCGGGTGCGCCGAGAAGTACGCGATACCGAAGAAGCCCACCGCCACGGTGCCGCCCAGGCACAGGATCATCCAGGTCATGGAAATGCGACGCGCCTTGGCGATCGACTTAACCGAATCCGCCGCCATGAAACGCGCGAGGATGTGCGGCTGACCGAAGTAGCCCAGACCCCAGCCCATCAGCGAGATGATGCCGATGAAGGTCGTGCCTTTGAGCATGTCGAAGTTGCTTGGATCATTGGCTTCGATGGCCAGGAACGTGGTGTCGACGCCGCCAGTGGCCAGCAGGACGATGATCGGCGTAAGGATCAGCGCGAAAATCATCAGCGTGGCTTGCACGGTGTCGGTCCAGCTCACGGCGAGGAAACCGCCAACGAAAGTGTAGGCAATCGTCGCCGC
The DNA here is from genome assembly GCF_054070155.1 of Pseudomonas sp. SDT291_1_S447. Taxonomy (NCBI): domain Bacteria; kingdom Pseudomonadati; phylum Pseudomonadota; class Gammaproteobacteria; order Pseudomonadales; family Pseudomonadaceae; genus Pseudomonas; species Pseudomonas sp. SDT291_1_S447. The sequence goes on along the minus strand of NZ_JBSVXS010000200.1, from coordinate 5,008 downwards.
AGCACCGGCCCACAGCGCCGTTTCGTAGGACATGCCGAAGGTGCTTTCGAACAGACGGGCGCCAGCGACGATGCCGGAGGCGCAGTAAATGGTGAAGAACACCAGGATCACGATTGCCGAAATAATGCGCAGCAAACCGCTTTTGTCTTCGAAACGGCTGGAGAAGTAGTCCGGCAGGGTCAGGGCATCACCGTTGTGCTCGGTCTGCACGCGCAGACGGCCGGCGACGAACAGCCAGTTCAGATAAGCACCGACGATCAGGCCGATGGCGATCCAGCTTTCGGACAGACCGGACATGTAGATGGCGCCCGGCAGGCCCATCAACAACCAGCCGCTCATGTCGGAAGCACCGGCAGACAGCGCGGTGACGACGCTACCGAGGCTGCGACCACCGAGAATATAGTCAGAAAGGTTGTTGGTGGAGCGATAGGCCATGAAGCCGATCAGCACCATTGCTGCGATGTAGATCACGAACGTGATCAGTGTTGGATTGCTTACGCTCATTAAGTTACGCCCTGGCTTTGTTTTTATGTAGCAGCGGTGATGAACCGCGCGCAAACGGTAACGTTTGGCAGACGATTCGCGATCCCGCGCATTTAGGACTGATGTTTCCCCAGGAAAGCCACCAGCCGATGCACCGGGTTATCCCGGTTGCACCTAGGGCGCGAATGCTATGCAACAAACCAAAAAAGGTGCAACCAGTTTCGCGCGAATTAGTTGCACCTAGTCGGATATTCCGAGAAACAGGCAGTTTTTGCTTCCTTTTAGCGCAGTCAGAGGGTGTTGCTAGAAGTAAAAGCACCAAGCAAGTGCGGCACTTCCGTACCAGAAAATAATTCCTGACGAAGCGTTTATTTTTCCGACAAAAAAAGGGTTGCACCCGGTTGCACCTCTTTCGGCGCACGGCTAATCTTGCGGCCAGCTGATGCCACGCAACTGTGGCAACCATGAGGATAAAAATATGGCTACCACCACCCTTGGGGTCAAACTTGATGACCCGACCCGCGAGCGCCTGAAGGCGGCCGCGACCTCGATTGATCGCACACCGCACTGGCTGATCAAGCAGGCAATTTTCAATTACCTGGAAAAACTCGAGGGTGGTGCAACCCTGACCGAGCTGAACGGTTTGACCGCCAAGGACGCCGATGAGGCGGGCGAAGTCCACACCGATCACGCCCACCAATGCTTCCTCGAATTTGCTGAAAGCATCCTGCCGCAGTCCGTACTGCGCGCTTCGATCACCGCCGCTTACCGTCGTCCTGAGCCGGAAGTGGTGCCGATGCTGATCGAGCAGGCTCGCCTGCCAGCGCCGATGGCAGAAGCCACCAACAAACTCGCCGCCGCCATCGCGGAAAAACTGCGTAACCAGAAAAGTGCCGGCGGTCGTGCAGGTATTGTTCAGGGTCTGCTGCAGGAATTTTCCCTGTCGTCCCAGGAAGGCGTGGCGCTGATGTGCCTCGCCGAAGCGCTGCTGCGTATCCCGGACAAGGGCACGCGCGATGCATTGATCCGCGACAAGATCAGCACCGGCAACTGGCATCCACATTTGGGCAACAGCCCGTCGCTGTTCGTCAACGCCGCCACTTGGGGCCTGCTGCTGACCGGCAAACTGGTCTCGACCCACAACGAAGCCGGCCTGACGTCGTCGCTGAGCCGCATCATCGGCAAGAGCGGCGAACCGATGATCCGCAAGGGCGTCGACATGGCCATGCGCCTGATGGGCGAGCAGTTCGTCACCGGCGAAACCATCGCCGAAGCGCTGGCCAACGCGAGCAAGTTCGAAGCCAAGGGCTTCCGTTATTCCTACGACATGCTCGGTGAAGCGGCACTGACCGAACACGACGCGCAGAAGTACCTGGCGTCGTACGAACAAGCCATTCACTCGATCGGCAAAGCGTCCCACGGCCGTGGGATTTATGAAGGCCCGGGCATCTCGATCAAGCTGTCGGCACTGCACCCGCGCTACAGCCGTGCGCAGTACGAGCGTGTGATGGACGAGCTGTACCCGCGCCTGCTGTCGCTGACTCTGCTGGCCAAGCAATACGACATCGGCCTGAACATCGACGCCGAAGAAGCCGACCGTCTCGAACTGTCGCTGGATCTGCTGGAGCGCCTGTGCTTCGAGCCGCAACTGACCGGCTGGAACGGCATCGGTTTCGTGATCCAGGCTTACCAGAAGCGTTGCCCGTACGTGATCGACTACGTGATCGATCTGGCTCGCCGCAGCCGTCATCGCCTGATGATCCGTCTGGTGAAGGGCGCGTACTGGGACAGCGAAATCAAGCGCGCCCAGGTCGAAGGCCTGGAAGGCTATCCGGTCTACACCCGCAAGGTGTACACCGACGTTTCCTACATCGCTTGCGCCCGCAAACTGCTGTCGGTGCCGGAAGTCATCTACCCGCAATTCGCCACGCACAACGCCCACACCCTGTCGGCCATTTACCACATCGCCGGTCAGAACTATTACCCGGGCCAGTACGAATTCCAGTGCCTGCACGGCATGGGCGAACCGCTTTACGAACAAGTTGTCGGCAAAGTTTCCGAAGGCAAGCTGAACCGTCCGTGCCGCGTGTACGCACCGGTCGGCACCCACGAAACCCTGTTGGCGTATCTGGTACGTCGACTGCTGGAAAACGGCGCGAACACTTCGTTCGTCAACCGCATCGCCGACCAGTCGATTTCGATTCAGGAACTGGTGGCCGACCCGGTTGCGCAGATCGAGCAGATGGCGACCGTGGAAGGTGGTTTCGGCCTGCCGCACCCGCGCATTCCGCTGCCGCGTGATCTGTATGGTGCCGAACGCGCCAACTCCAGCGGCATCGACATGGCCAACGAACATCGTCTGGCTTCGTTGTCCTGCGCATTGCTCGCCACTGCGCACAACGACTGGAAAGCCGCGCCGATGCTCGGCTGCGCTTCCAGCAACGAAACGCCGGCAGCCGTTCTGAACCCAGCCGATCACCGTGATGTAGTCGGTCATGCTCAAGAGGCCACCGTCGAAGACGTCGACAACGCTATTCAATGCGCGCTGAACGCAGCACCGATCTGGCAGGCCACCCCGCCGGCCGAACGCGCAGCGATTCTGGAACGTGCCGCTGACTTGATGGAAGGCGAGATCCAGCCGCTGATGGGCCTGTTGGCTCGCGAAGCCGGCAAGACCTTCGCCAACGCCATCGCTGAAGTCCGCGAAGCGGTCGACTTCCTGCGTTATTACGCAGTGCAGGCGCGCAACGATTTCAGCAACGACGCCCACCGCCCACTGGGTCCGGTGGTGTGCATCAGCCCGTGGAACTTCCCGCTGGCGATCTTCAGCGGTCAAGTCGCTGCGGCATTGGCTGCCGGTAACCCGGTATTGGCCAAACCGGCTGAGCAAACTCCACTAGTGGCCGCTCAAGCCGTGCGCCTGATGCTCGAAGCCGGGATTCCGGAAGGCGTGCTGCAACTGCTGCCGGGTCGCGGCGAAACCGTCGGCGCTGGTCTGGTTGGCGATGAGCGCGTCAAAGGCGTGATGTTCACCGGTTCCACCGAAGTCGCGCGTCTGCTGCAACGCAACATCGCTGGCCGTCTCGACAGCCAGGGCCGTCCGATTCCGCTGATCGCCGAAACCGGTGGCCAGAACGCAATGATCGTCGACTCCTCGGCACTGACCGAACAAGTCGTGATCGACGTGGTGTCCTCGGCGTTCGACAGCGCCGGTCAGCGTTGCTCGGCGCTGCGCGTACTGTGTCTGCAGGAAGATTCCGCCGATCGCGTCATCGAAATGCTCAAAGGTGCCATGGCGGAAAGCCGTCTCGGCAACCCGGAGCGCCTGTCCGTGGACATCGGCCCGGTGATCGACGCCGAAGCCAAGGCTGGCATCGATAAGCACATCCAGGGCATGCGCGACAAAGGTCGCAATGTGTACCAGGTGGCGATCGCCGACACCGAAGAAGTCAAACGCGGCACCTTCGTCATGCCGACGCTGATCGAGCTGGAAAGCTTCGACGAGCTGCAACGCGAGATCTTCGGGCCGGTGCTGCACGTGGTGCGCTACAAGCGCAAAGAGATCGATCAACTGATCGCTCAGATCAACGCTTCCGGTTATGGCCTGACGCTGGGCGTGCACACCCGAATCGACGAAACCATCGCCAAGGTGATCGACAACGTCAACGCCGGTAACGTCTACGTCAACCGCAACATCGTCGGCGCCGTGGTCGGCGTGCAGCCATTCGGCGGCGAAGGCCTGTCGGGTACTGGCCCGAAAGCCGGTGGCCCGCTGTACCTGTACCGTTTGCTGGCGACACGCCCTACCGACGCCATCGAACAATCCTTCGCTCGCGGTGATGCCGTTGTCGCCCCGGACGTTCGCCTGCGCGATGCCATGAGCAAACCGCTGAACGCGCTGAAAGCTTGGGCTGACAGCAACAAGTTCGCTGACCTGAGCACCCTCTGCGTGCAGTACGCTGCGCAATCGCAGAGCGGCATCACCCGCGTGCTGGCCGGCCCGACCGGCGAGAAAAACAGCTACGCCATTCTGCCGCGTGAGCACGTGCTCTGCCTGGCCGAGGTTGAAGGTGATCTGCTGACGCAACTGGCGGCGGTGCTGGCGGTAGGCGGTTCGGCGGTGTGGCCAGAGTCCGACATCAGCAAGGCATTGTTCGCACGCTTGCCGAAGGAGATTCAGGCGCGGATCAAGCTGGTTTCTGACTGGAACAAGGATGAGGTGGTGTTTGATGCGGTTCTGCATCACGGCCATTCCGACCAGTTGCGCGGGGTTTGCCAGCAGATTGCCAAGCGTGCCGGCGCGATCGTTGGCGTTCAGGGCTTGTCCCAGGGCGAGACCAATATTGCGCTGGAGCGTCTGGTGATCGAGCGGGCGTTGAGTGTTAACACTGCTGCTGCGGGTGGTAATGCCAGCCTGATGACCATCGGCTAAACCGCTGTAACTCCAGGCGACCACAACGGTCGCCTGGAATGAAATTCCCTGTAGGAGTGAGCCTGCTCGCGATAGCGGTCTGTCAGTCAAAAT
>NZ_JBSVXS010000199.1:0-6148 GCF_054070155.1 Pseudomonas sp. SDT291_1_S447 | reverse complement strand
AGCCAACATTGATGTCACTGGAAGTCCGCTATCGCGAGCAGGCTCACTCCTACAGGGGGATCTGCGTGAACTCAGGCGATTTGGGCTTTTGAAGCTACTTCGTCGAACGTGGCCTCGGCCAGCGCATCTTCCTGCTCATCCAGCACCTGACGCGGATGATCGTTACCGGGAATGCTGCTGTCGATAAGGCTCAACAAGCTGGAACCGCGCGGCGTAAGCACAAAATTGTTTCCCGTGCTGCCCTCCTCATCCGGACGCGGTGCGATATAGCCGCGCAGGAGCAACAGTCTTTCATACTCGCAAGCCAGCGTTTTCAGGTGATCAAGGTTCTCGATCGGCTCGCCCGCGCTGGCTTTCTCCGCCGCATAGTCTTCGGCATAAGCCCGTGGGGCAAAGCTGTGGCCGGCGCTGTTCTGCACTTCGTGCAACAAGCGTTCAATCAAATCCCAGTTATAAGTCGTCATCCTGATACAACCTCCGGTGCGCGTGATTTATGGCGCGTTCATAGGTTGTGACCGGAGTGGCTCGCAGCCGTTCAGCCACATTTGCCGAGCCGACCGACCGGCGGTCTGTCGATTTCCCGCAGGGTTAAACGACTAGTCTGAAACAGACGGTTTCAACCCCGCAGGAGAAATCATCATGAACGTTGAGAATCATCCGGTGGTATCGCGCGAAGAATGGCTCGCCGCCCGTAAGCAACATCTCGCCGACGAAAAAGCTTTCACCAAAGAGCGCGACCGGCTCAGCGCCGAGCGTCGTGCGTTGCCATGGGTAAAAGTCGATAAGGATTACCACTTCCAAGGCCCCAACGGTGAGCTGAAACTCGCTGACCTGTTCGGCAAACACAGCCAATTGGTGGTTTACCACTTCATGTTTGCCAAAGACTGGGAGGAAGGTTGCCAGGGTTGCTCGTTTCTCAGTGACCACATCGATGGCGCCAACCTGCATCTGGCGCATCACGATATCGCCGTTGTGGCTGTTTCTCACGCCCCCTTCAACGAGTTCCAGGACTTTAAACGGCGCATGGGCTGGAAGTTTGACTGGCTGTCGTCAGAGGGTTGCGACTTCAACTATGACTTCGGCGTTTGCGCACGGGCTGAGGATGTCGCGGCGGGAAAGGCTACGTACAACTATGAAAAGACTGACAGCGCCGAGGAAGAAATGCCCGGCCTGAGCGTGTTTTATCGTGATGCAAAGGGCGACATCTTCCACACCTACTCAACTTACGCTCGCGGTCTCGACATGCTGGTCGGTGCCTACAACTATCTAGACCTCACGCCCAAGGGCAGGAATGAGGACGAGATCATGGAATGGGTTCGGCATCATGATCGTTATCAAGGCGATTCCAGGTCGAGCTGCTGCCGCTCTGAGTGATGAGCAATGAACTTTTCTCCCGCTCAAAGCCTCAACCGATTAACCGCCTTAACCGGAACTGAGGCCTGCCCCGATGAAAACCCTGATCAAGCTCACCCTCGCCGCCACCCTGGCCTGCGCCCTGCCCGTCTGGGCCTGCACGCCGGAAGAAGCCACCGCCAAGCGCGAACAACTGGCCAAGGAAGTCTCGAAGCTGACCGAGCAGAATCCGGCCAAGGCCAAGGAGATCAATGCTGAACTGCAAAAAATGGACCTGGGCACGGCCAGCAAGGATCTGCCGGACAAGTGCCAGTTGATTGATCAGCGGTTGAAAGAACTGAATTCTGCCGAGAAGAAGACCGAGGGCTAACAGCAAGATCAAATGATCGCAGCCTGCGGCAGCTCCTACACAAAACCCTGTAAGAGCTGTTGCAGACTGAGATTTTTTGCGCTCAACAATGCATTTATGCATTTATTTATTTGCATTAACGCATATCTCTGACTAGGGTTACCTCGAGCAAGGAGATCGGAACCGGCCACAGAAGATGGCAACCGTTAAGCACCGATCGCTCAGCAATACCGCAACACCCTCACAAGCTGGACGCTTGTTTTCACTCATGGAGGATTGAAAAATGTTAACCACAACAGCAACACAATTCACCGGCGAATCACTGCCAAGGTGCCTGGCCGGTCACCTGCTCGACCCGCAACTCGCCGAAGTCGAAGCCGCTGAACAACTCAGCGCACTCGCCGCCGGCAGCCTCAACTTCAACATGCAGAAACAGACCCAGACCAACTGGTGCTGGGCCGCCGTGTCCGCCTCGGTCGGCAACTATTACGGCACCGGCAACTGGACGCAGTGCGGCGTGGCCAGCACCCAGCTCGATCGCAATTGCTGCAATCAGCCAGGGCCGTGCAACGTTTACGGCTATCTGGATTCGGCGCTGCAAACCACCCGCAGCTACAACGGCATGAATCAGGGCTCGCTGCAGATGTCGGCCATCCAGAACCAGATCAGCATGGGCCGCCCGGTCGGCTTGCGCTGCGCCTGGTACGGTGGCGGTGCGCATTTCCTGACGATCTACGGCACCAATGGCGATTACCTGTTGGTCGCGGACTCGATCTACGGTTATTCGACCCGTGCGCTTAATGCCTTTCCCCGCGCCTACAACGGCGGCGGCAACTGGACCCACACCTACTTCACCGTGAAAAACTAGGAGGGCGACATCATGCAACTGACTTATCCAAAGGCGCCTTCCAACGGCGTACAGACGTTGCGCCCGGCGCTGCAAGCCGCTCTGCAAACCCAGGGCTTTGGCGCCAATCGCCAATTCGCCAACGCAGCACCTGCGAAGATCAGCCTCAGTGAGGCCTATCGCGGCTACTCGTTGAACCTGGATGACCTGAGCCAAGGCAAAGGTCTGCAAGACGCGCGAATCGGCGACTGGCATTACCTGGTATTTGCCGACGGCGTGACGATTGCCGATGCGCAATTGGCCGAGGTGCGCGGGCATGTCGAGTTCGCCTCGTTGAATCACGGCGATCACGCCGCTGCTACGGTGGGTGCGCTGAAACTGGCAGAACAAGCGCCGCAACTCCAGGGCAAGACCGTTGAGTTGCGCGTGCTGTTTGTCTCGGCGCTGCACGTCGTGGCGATCTGGCTGCATGCCGACGGTGAGGATGTATTGATCCCGATTGAACCAACGCCGAAGGATCTGGCGACCACTCGGTTGTACAGCGAGGCAGCCTTGCTCGCAGCATTGAAGCCGGCGGCCGATCAGGCCAAGCGGCGCTTTGATGCCGACACCAGTGGTCAGCTCGGCAACTGATGGACGAAAAAAAACCCGGACACTGTCCGGGTTTTTTCTGTGCGCCTGAAACGACTTACTCAGCCGCAGGCTCTGCTGGCTTGCGGCGCTTCAGCGGGGCCATGCCGTCGCTGCTCACCAACGAGTCCGGCTTCGGACGGTTGGCGCTCTTGCGCTTGGTCGGCGTTTTGGCGGCGGTTTTCTTCTTGTCGCCCTTGGCGTCAGTCTTTTTCTTCTTCACGCCAACGGCTTTACCCGAAGCCTTGACCTTTTTCGGTCCGCCGTAGGTGCCTTTGACTTCCTTGATGGTACGGCGCTCGAAGCTCTGCTTCAGATAGCGCTCGATGCTCGACATCAGGTTCCAGTCGCCGTGGCAGATCAGCGAGATCGCCAGGCCATCGTTACCGGCGCGGCCAGTACGACCGATACGGTGCACATATTCGTCGCCGCTGCGTGGCATGTCGAAGTTGATCACCAGATCCAGACCATCGACGTCCAGACCACGGGCCGCGACGTCGGTGGCCACGAGAATCTTCACGCCGCCCTGCTTCAGACGGTCGATCGCCAGTTTGCGATCCTTCTGGTCTTTCTCGCCGTGCAGCACGAACGCCTTGTATTCCTGAGCCACGAGACGACCGTAGATGCGGTCGGCCATGGCGCGGGTGTTGGTGAAGACGATAGCCTTCTGGTAGGTCTCGTTGGCCAGCAGCCAGTTCACAATCTGCTCTTTGTGCTGATTGTGGTCGGCGGTGATGATCTGCTGACGGGTGGTCGAGTTCAGTTGGCTGACCGCGTTGAGCTGCAAGTGCTCAGGGTTGTTCAGCACCTTGCCGATCATGTCCCGCAGGCCGGAACCACCGGTGGTGGCGGAGAACAGCATGGTCTGCTGACGGTTCGGGCATTCGTCGACCAGACGCTGTACGTCTTCGGCAAAACCCATATCGAGCATGCGGTCGGCTTCGTCGAGCACCAGCACTTCGACTTCTTTGAGGTCGAGGTTGCCGGCGTTGAGTTGCTCGATCATCCGGCCCGGGGTGCCGATGAGGATGTCCGGCACTTTGCGCAGCATCGCGGCCTGGACCTTGAAATCTTCACCGCCGGTGATCAGGCCGGACTTGATGAAAGTGAACTGCGAAAAGCGCTCAACTTCCTTCAGCGTCTGCTGGGCCAGTTCACGGGTCGGCAGCAGGATCAGCGTCTTGATGCTGACGCGAACCTTGGCCGGACCGATCAGGCGATTGAGGATTGGCAGAACGAAAGCGGCGGTTTTGCCGCTACCGGTTTGCGCCGTCACCCGCAGATCACGCCCTTGGAGCGCCAGCGGAATGGCCGCGGCTTGCACAGGCGTTGGCTCGACAAATTTCAGCTCGGCCACAGCTTTAAGCAGGCGTTCGTGCAGGGCGAATTGGGAAAACACGGGTGCTACCTCGAAGATATGCAAAAAAACAGCTGCATAGGTTACCGGTTTCGAGCGCTCAGGCCGAGTTTCTTTATACAAACGGACGTAATCAGTGGCTTTTTTGTTGCTCGATTTGTCTCCAACGGTAATACACGGCGGCTTAAATGCTCTAATCACCCATCGCGTATTACAGAAGAATCGTTGCTCATATGGATTTCAAACAGCTCTGGCTCAACGCCCAGGACCTCTGGGGCACCCTCGAACAGCATCCACTGTTGCAGGCCGGCCTCGCGCTGACCTTGTTATTGGTGATCGCGCTGGTGCTCGGACGAGTGGCGCGTTACCTGATCCTGCACGCCAGCCGCATGCTCGGCCGCCAGCCGTCGCTGCACTGGATCAATGACTTTCGCCACAACAAGGTATTTCAGCGCCTGGCGCAGATGACGCCGTCGCTGGTGATCCAGTTCGGCCTGCATCTGGTGCCGGAACTGAGTAAAACCGCGATGACTTTTCTCGGTAACGTGGCACTGTCGTTCACCATTCTGTTCCTGCTGCTGTCGGTCAGCGCCCTGCTCAATGCCCTGCTCGACATCTATGCACGCACCGAGCACGCCCGCACGCGCTCGATCAAAGGCTACGTGCAACTGGCGAAAATGGTCTTGTACGTGTTTGGCGCGATCATCATTGTCGCTACATTAATTGACCGTTCGCCGCTGTTGCTGCTGTCCGGTCTGGGTGCGATGTCGGCGGTGATTCTGTTGGTCTACAAGGACACGCTGCTGTCGTTCGTCGCCAGCGTGCAGTTGACCAGCAACGACATGTTGCGCGTAGGCGACTGGATCGAGATGCCACAAGTCGGCGCCGATGGCGACGTGGTCGACATCACCCTGCACACGGTCAAGGTGCAGAATTTCGACAAGACCATCGTCTCGATTCCAACCTGGCGGCTGATGTCCGAGTCGTTCAAGAACTGGCGCGGCATGCAGCAATCGGGCGGGCGACGGATCAAGCGCAGCCTGTTCATCGATGCCAGCGGCGTGCGTTTCATCCGCGATGACGAGGAAGAAAAACTCTCCCAGGTGCACTTGCTGACCGACTACATGAGCCGCAAGAAAGCCGAACTCAAGGCGTGGAACGAGGCACAGGGCAATGTCGCGGCGATGTCGGCCAACCGCCGGCGCATGACCAATATCGGCACCTTCCGCGCTTATGCACTGGCGTATCTGAAGAGTCATCCGGAGATTCAGCCGAACATGACCTGCATGGTCCGGCAGATGCAGACCACCGCACAGGGCATTCCGCTGGAGATCTACTGCTTCACTCGCACCACGGTGTGGGCCGATTACGAGCGGATTCAGGGGGATATTTTTGATTATCTGCTGGCAGTGCTGCCGGAGTTTGGGCTGAGTCTTTATCAGCAGCCGAGTGGCGGGGATTTGCGCTCTGGCCTGCTGCCGGCGGTGCTCGGCGCGGCGAGCATTCCCGAACCACAGAAACACCTCATGTAACCCCACCGATCAAAACTGTAGGAGTGAGCCTGCTCGCGATAGCGGTGTGTCAGACAAATCCATATTGACTGATACACCGC
>NZ_JBSVXS010000198.1:0-6201 GCF_054070155.1 Pseudomonas sp. SDT291_1_S447 | reverse complement strand
TGGACTGATGCCTGACACAAATCCCATTAACAACCCGAAACCTGTGGGAGCGAGCTTGCTCGCGAAGGCGATATCCGCCACCCCACAGGGCCCGAAGCTGTCAGATGTTCTGCCGATCCCCCTTCGGATCAAAGAACACCGAAGAAACGATTTCCGCCTCGATCACGCTGCCATCGGCCAGCGGTGCAAACACCCGCTCACCGAGGCGCTTCAAACCGCCCTTGACCACACCCATGGCAAACGAATAACCGAGGGAGTTGTGCGCGTAGCTGGAAGTCACGTGGCCAACCATGGTCATCGGAATCGTCTGCTTGGTGTTGAACACCAGTTGTGCGCCCTCCGGCAGCCAGACGTTCGGATCGATCGGCTTCAGACCGACCAGTTGCTTACGCTGATCTTTCACGCAGTCTTCACGGTTCATGCCACGCTGACCGATCCACGAGAACGGTTTGGTGCGACCGACGCACCAGCCCATGTTCAGGTCGTCCGGGGTCATCGAGCCGTCAGTGTCCTGACCAACGATGATGAAACCCTTCTCGGCACGCAGGACGTGCATGGTTTCGGTGCCGTACGGGGTCAGGTTGTACTGCTTGCCGGCCTCGACGATTTTCTCCAGCACGCCCATTGCGTAGTCGGCCTGCACGTTGACTTCGTACGACAGCTCACCGGTGAACGAGATGCGGAACACCCGCGCCGGCACATCGCCGACCAGACCTTCTTTCCAGGTCATAAACGGGAAGGCTTCGTTGCTCAGATCAATGTCAGTCACGGCGCTGAGCAGCTTGCGGCTGTTCGGCCCGGACAGAGTCATGGTCGCCCAGTGGTCGGTGACGGAAGTGAAGTAGACCTTCATGTCCGGCCATTCGGTCTGGTGGTACAGTTCCAGCCATTGCAGCACGCGAGCCGCGCCGCCGGTGGTGGTGGTCATGACGAAATGGTTGTCCGCCAGGCACGCCGTCACACCGTCGTCGAAGACCATGCCGTCTTCTTTGCACATCAAACCGTAGCGAGCCTTGCCCACGTCGAGTTTGGTCCAGGCGTTGGTGTACACGCGGTTGAGGAACTCGCGGGCATCCGGGCCTTGAATGTCGATCTTGCCGAGGGTCGAGGCATCGAGCAGGCCGACGCTGTCGCGCACGGCTTTGCATTCGCGCTTCACAGCGGTATGCAGGTCTTCACCGTTTTTCGGGAAGTACCATGGACGTTTCCACTGACCGACGTCTTCAAACTCGGCGCCATTCTTCACATGCCAGGCATGCAGCGCGGTGTGACGCACCGGTTCGAAGATGTGCCCACAGTGACGACCGGCGACCGCGCCGAAAGTTACCGGTGTGTAGTTCGGGCGGAACATCGTGGTGCCCATCTGCGGGATGGTCACGTTCAGCGAGCGCGCGGCGATGGCCAGACCGTTGACGTTGCCGAGCTTGCCCTGATCGGTGCCGAAGCCCAGCGCGGTATAGCGTTTGACGTGCTCGACCGACTCGAAACCTTCGCGGGTTGCCAGTTCAATCGCTGCAGCGGTCACGTCGTTTTGCAGGTCGACGAATTGCTTCGGCGCCCGTGCGGTGTTCTTTTCATGCGGCACCTGGAACAGCGCCAGCGTCGGTTCTTCGTGACGGCTGAGGGCTTTCGGCAGCACGCCTTCGACGGTCTGGAAACCGGCTTCAGCGGCAGCACGCACGCCACCTTCAAAACCGTCAGCCAACGAATCGCCGAGACCGTAAACGCCGTTGATGCCACCGACGCACACGCGTTTCTGCGGTGCTTCGCCCGGTACGAAACCGAGGATGTCTTCGCGCCAGGTCGGCTTGCCACCAAGGTGCGAAGCCAAGTGAACGACCGGGCTGTAACCGCCGGAACTAGCAACCACATCGCAGTCGAGCCACTCGCCAGGACTGGTCACGGCGTGCGCTTTAACATCAATCGCCGCCACGCGGGCAGCAGTCACGCGCTTGCTGCCACGGGCTTCGATCACGGCGCTGCCGGTGAGGATGCGGATACCTTTGGCACGCGCTTCTTCTACCAGCGCACCACGCGGATTGCTGCGCGCATCGGCGATGGCCACCACTTGCAGACTGGCATCGAGCCAATCCAGTGCCACGCGATAGGCATGATCGTTATTGGTCGACAGAACGAGCTTCTTGCCCGGCGCTACGCCGTAGCGACGCACGTAAGTCGACACCGCACCGGCGAGCATGTTGCCCGGCACATCGTTGTTGCCGTAAACCAGCGGACGTTCGCAAGCACCGGTCGCCAGCACCACACGCTTGGCGCGGACACGGTGAATGCGCTGGCGCACCTGACCGATTGGCGCACGGTCACCGAGGTGATCGGTGAGGCGTTCGTGAATGGTCAGGAAGTTGTGGTCGTGGTAACCGTTGACCGTGGCGCGCGGCAACAGCAGCACGTCCGGGGTGTTCTTCAGTTCCGTGATGACGCTGGCGACCCAGTCCATCGCCGGTTTGCCGTCGAGGCTTTCGCGTGAGTCGAGCAGGCTGCCGCCGAACTCTTCCTGCTCATCGGCCAGAATCACTCGGGCACCGCTGCGCGCAGCGGCCAAGGCAGCGGCGAGACCGGCAGGGCCAGCGCCGACGATAAGCACGTCGCAATGCTGGTTCATGTAGTCGTAGGTGTCCGGATCGACTTCGGTCGGCGAACGGCCCAGACCGGCTGCCTTGCGAATGTACTTCTCGTAAGTCATCCAGAACGATTGCGGGTACATGAAGGTTTTGTAGTAGAAACCCGGCGGCATCAGCTTGCCGCCGACCTTGCCGAGGATGCCCATCATGTCGTTGTTGACGCTCGGCCAGCCGTTGGTGCTGGTCGCGACCAAACCTTGATACAGCGCCTGTTGCGTGGCGCGCACGTTGGGAATCTGCGTGGCTTCAGTAGCGCCGATCTGCAGCACCGCGTTCGGCTCTTCGGCACCGGCAGCAAAGATGCCGCGAGGACGCGAATACTTGAAGCTGCGGCCGATGATGTCGACGCCGTTGGCGATCAGCGCAGCGGCCAGCGAGTCACCCTCGAAGCCTTTGTAGGTCTGACCGTTGAAGGTGAAGCTCAGCACTTTGTTGCGGTCGATCCGTCCACCGTTGGACAGGCGATTGGTCTGGCTCATACCTTCTCTCCCAGCGCCGTCGTGGCTGTTTTTGCAGCATCAGCCTTGTCGGTGAATTGCGGCTTGGTGCCGATCTTGTAGGTTTCGAGAATCTCGTAGGTCACGGTGTCGCGAGTGACGTTGAAGTACTGGCGGCAACCGGCGACGTGATCCCACAGTTCGTGGTGCAGACCGCGCGGGTTGTCGCGGAAGAACATATAGTCGCCCCACTCCTCGTCGGTGCAGGCGCCAGGGTCGAGCGGGCGCGGGATGTGCGCCTGACCGGATGCGTGGAATTCCTCTTCGGAGCGCAGTTCGCCGCAGTGAGGACAGAAGATATGCAACATGGGGATTTCTCCTGTTAGTGGGCAACCGCAGCAGCGCCGTGTTCATCGATCAACGCACCGTTGTGGAAACGGTCGATGGAGAAAGGTGCGGCCAATGGGTGCATTTCGCCCTTGGCCAGACTCGCGGCAAACACGTTGCCCGAGCCAGGAGTGGCTTTGAAACCGCCGGTGCCCCAACCGCAGTTGAAGAACATGTTCGGCACCGGGGTTTTCGAAATGATCGGGCAAGCGTCCGGGGTGGTGTCGACGATGCCGCCCCACTGACGGTTCATGCGTACGCGCGACAGCACCGGGAACATCTCGACGATGGCCTGAATGGTGTGCTCGATCACCGGGTACGAACCGCGCTGGCCGTAGCCGTTGTAACCGTCGATACCGGCGCCGATCACCAGGTCGCCCTTGTCGGACTGGCTGATGTAACCGTGCACGGCGTTGGACATGATCACGCTGTCGATAATCGGTTTGATCGGCTCGGACACCAGCGCTTGCAGCGGGTGGGATTCGATCGGCAGACGGAAACCGGCGAGCTTGGCCATGTGCCCGGAGTTACCGGCGGTGACCACGCCGACGCGTTTGGCGCCGATGAAACCCTTGTTGGTTTCAACGCCGATGCACACGCCGTTTTCCTTGCGGAAACCGATCACTTCGGTCTGCTGGATCAAGTCCACGCCCAAGGCGTCGGCGGCACGGGCAAAGCCCCAGGCCACGGCATCGTGACGGGCGACGCCGCCGCGACGCTGAACGGTGGCACCCAACACTGGGTAGCGGGTGTTTTTCGAGCAGTCGAGGTACGGAATCTCGTCAGCGACTTGCTTGGCGTTGAGCAGTTCGCCATCGACGCCATTGAGGCGGTTGGCGCTGACCCGACGCTCGGAATCACGAATGTCCTGCAGGGTGTGGCACAGGTTGTAGACGCCACGCTGGGAGAACATCACGTTGTAGTTCAGATCCTGCGACAGGCCTTCCCACAATTTCATCGCATGTTCGTAGAGGTGCGCCGACTCGTCCCACAGGTAGTTGGAGCGCACGATGGTGGTGTTGCGCGCGGTGTTACCGCCGCCCAGCCAGCCCTTCTCGACCACGGCGACGTTGGTGATGCCGTGCTCTTTGGCAAGATAGTAGGCAGTCGCCAGACCGTGCCCGCCGCCGCCGACGATGACCACGTCGTAGACCTTCTTCGGCGTTGGCGTGCGCCACATGCGCTGCCAGTTTTCGTGGTGGCTGAGGGAGTGTTTGAAGAGGCCGAAGCCCGAATAGCGTTGCATAGTCATTTACTCCAGAACGCTCAGCGGTAAACCGGGAAGTCAGCGCACAGGGCCGACACTTGCTGGGCGACATTGGCCTCGACATCGGCATCGCCGAGGTTGTCGAGGATGTCGCAGATCCAGCCAGCCAACACTTCGCACTGGGTCACTTTGAAACCGCGAGTGGTGACAGCCGGGGTGCCGATGCGCAGGCCCGAGGTCACGAACGGCGATTGCGGGTCGTTCGGCACGGCGTTCTTGTTGACGGTGATGTGTGCACGGCCAAGGGCGGCGTCGGCGTCTTTGCCGGTCAGGCCCTGACGGATCAGGCTGACCAGGAACAAATGGTTGTCGGTACCGCCGGACACTACATCGTAGCCACGTTTGATAAACACGCTGGCCATCGCCTGAGCGTTGTCGATCACTTGTTGCTGATACGCCTTGAAGCCAGGCTCCAGCGCTTCCTTGAAGCACACGGCTTTACCGGCGATGACGTGCATCAGCGGGCCGCCCTGAGCGCCGGGGAACACGGCAGCGTTAAGCTTTTTCTCGATCTCTTCGTTGGACTTGGCCAGGATCAGCCCGCCACGTGGGCCACGCAGGGTTTTGTGCGTGGTGGTGGTAACGACGTCGGCGTACGGCAGCGGATTCGGGTACAGACCGGCGGCAACCAGACCGGCGACGTGGGCCATGTCGACGAACAGCAGCGCGCCGACCTTGTCAGCGATTTGACGGAAGCGTGGGAAGTCCAGAGTCTTCGAATAAGCGGAGAAACCGGCGACGATCATTTTCGGCTTGGATTCGACGGCGAGACGCTCGACTTCGTCGTAATCGATCAGCCCGGTGTCGGTGTTGATGCCGTACTGCACCGCGTTGTAGAGCTTGCCCGAGGACGACACTTTGGCGCCGTGGGTCAGGTGACCGCCGTGGGCCAGGCTCATGCCGAGGATGGTGTCGCCCGGCTGGATCAGCGCCAGGTACACGGCGCTGTTGGCGGACGAGCCGGAGTGCGGCTGGACGTTGGCGTAATCAGCGCCGAACAGTTGCTTGGCGCGTTCGATGGCCAGCGCTTCGACTTTATCCACATGCTCGCAGCCGCCGTAGTAGCGCTTGCCCGGATAGCCTTCGGCGTATTTGTTGGTCAGACCGCTGCCTTGCGCTTGCATCACGCGTTTGCTGGTGTAGTTCTCCGACGCGATCAGCTCGATGTGATCTTCCTGACGTTGCTCCTCGGCATTCATCGCCGCCAGTAGTGCATCGTCGTAACCCTGGATCTGGTCTTGCTTGCTGAACATCGCGTCTCTCCCAGCGGCATCTGTGCGCCATTCGTCTCGGTAAGGCACTGGCAATGAAGGCAGTGCCCTTTGATGCCGATGGTATGACCGGCGCAGACAGCTCAAATGCCTGCGCGCGCCACGCAAAGGTGCGTTTACGACATGGCTGGAAATGGCTTGTTGAATCTGCACAGATCCCCTGTAGGAGTGAGCCTGCTCGCGATGGCGGTGGGTCAGCA